>JAAUPU010000002.1 GCA_012032975.1 Caldilineaceae bacterium
AGTCGTTGTCACACACGACAACTTCGAGATCGCCTTCTTGAGCCAGAGCGGAGTCTATGGCAAGTTTCAATAGGTCAGCGCGATTGCGCGTCGGTATAACGATGGAAAACAACGGCATCGGCGAATATCCTTGTCAGGCTTGGAGACGGGCGAAGGGATTCAGGCAGGGCCGAACGTATGGATCATATGGCCCAAGATAGGTAACCACCCTGGACTCGTCCATACCATTCAAGAAAAAATCACTTCCCTGCAAATAACGTTCGGCGAGCGGCGTCCAGTAATCATCGATCCGGCCCACCGAGTCGAGAAGAGAGGTGTGTACATACAGCGGTGTCAGGTATCTGCGCCGCGCTGTGATCCTCGTTTCGTCTGCAAGGACTTCGTTGGCAAACTGCAAAAGGCTTGCTTCGTCCAGCTGGAGATAATCGAGCTTTTTGCGCAGATTGGCGGCAACGATCCCGGCGGCGCTGCCATCACTTTCCGAGTACCACCAACCAGCCGTGATCAGCGAAAGCCCAACCGCGACTGTCGAAGCCAGAAATGTCCGACGATTCATTTTTCCACTCATATCCACCGTTCCTAACCGACTAAATGGTCCGCAGCCCAGAGCGAAAGGGCCGAGAGTGTGAGCGTCGGATTGGCGGGCGACATGGTCGGGAAAGCCCCGCTGCCAAGCACCAATAGATTCCTGACCTGATGGTGGACTAAATATCGGTCTATCACACTCGTCTTGGGGTCGTCGCCCATCACCGTCGTGCCGCAGATATGCGGTTCTGCCCGCCGCTCCCACTTGTCGATCTGCACATCTTCGACCGGGAAATTTGCCAGCAACTTGGGCAATTCCTCGGGCAATTTCGCCAATGCTTTGCGCGCATAGTCCGAGGTCTCTGTGTAGATGGTTTCAGGAAGCTCCGGGTTTTCCGTGTCTGGAACGACGTAGTTCGCGGCATTTGGCAGGTTCTCGTAGATGAACTGGAGATGCAGCCTCTGTTGCCACTTGCCCCGCTCGGAGCGCACCCAGGGTACGTTCGAGGTTTCCATCAGACAGGCAGCATAGTCGCGCCTGTGGGGTCCGTCGTACAACATGTAACCATGCCCTGTGATGCTGGTGCTGCCTTGATAGTTATCCAAGCCATCGAAGAGGACGATGACCTTGATCGATGTCTGTTCGTCCAGATATTTGCCCAGCAATGGGTGGTCGATCTGCGACCGCTGGAGGATGTGAGGGTTGAAGATCGCATTGGCGCCTAGTACGATCAGATCGGCTTCGGCGTGCAGCTCTTTATCACCGTTGGCGTAGGTCACGCCGGTGGCCAGGCCGGCTTCGGTGTCAATGGTTTTTGCTTCCGCCTCGAACTCCACTGTAACCCTGGGGTCTTCGTATAGGTAAGCCAACTCATTCTGGATCGTAAACTTGGAGTTGATGGGACAAAGCACGCAGACACCGTTGGCGCAACAGCGCGGCCGATTCGCTGTGCTGACCCGCGCGCGTGCGCACGGAGAATGATAGAACCCATCGGGAAACGAGGTCTTGAAGAGTTTGTCGGGATCGGTCAGGTTGTGAGGCGGTTGAGGGTAGGGTGTACTCCTTGGGAAGGGCGAGTCCTCGCTTGGCCCCGAAACAGCCATCACTTCTTCTACTTCCGCATAGTACCGCTCGAGATCATCGTAGCCGATCGGCCAATCAGCGCCGACGCCATATTCCGTCCGCATCCGAAAATCGTTGGGCAAAAGCGGGGTGTCTGCGCGGCCCAGCAGTTCGAGCCACCCCCAAAACTCACGTTAAAGCCCCAAGCCTTGCGTGGGTGTCGATTGACAAATGTTTGGTAGAAGTCGACGCTGGAGTTGCGTCGATTTTTCAATTGCCAGGCGTGAGAATCGAGTCGTCCGCGCTCCAGGACGAGGACGGACGCGGTTGGCTCTGCCTTTGCAAGGTACCTCAATAAGAAGAACGATGAGGCAAAGCCGGTGCCAATGACGATCAAATCATATTTGTTGCTCACCAAAAGTGCTCCCTGAAACAATGGCGGTTGGCGCAGCCATCTGCCCACTTCTATTCAAGAAAGAATACCACAAAATCACCGCAACGGGCGTTTGGAAAGAGGTGCAGCAATCGACACACCGCGCATGACCATGCACGCCATCCGCCCCATGCTTCATCCTTCAGGCAGGCTGCTGGAGGCTCAAGATTGTTCTTCTGAAAGACTCGTCCAGACTGGTGGTTGGGGACCAGCCCAAACCGCGTGCCCTTGATATGTCTGGAACGACGCGCGAGACTGGCGTCTGATAGTGGCTGGATACTGCATCAGTTTCAAGACGCCGGACCGCAATGCGCTTTTCCGGGAAGAGTTCCGCAACCAGCTTTGCCAGATCGCGGATGTTTGTTTCCGTCCGATCATTGCCGATGTTGTACGCTTGGTCAGCACGCCCCTTCAATAGCACTGTGAAGAAGCCCGCCGCGGCATCCGCCGCATAGCAGAAGGTGCGCAATGCGCTGCCGTCGCTTTTCATGACGATATCTTTGCCTTGGATGACATTGGCGATAAATTCGGCGAAGACGCGGTCATCGTCCAGGCGCAGGCCAGGACCAAACGCGGAAAAGATGCGCACGACCCGAGTCGGCAGGCCATATTGATGATGCCAGGATGCACAAATCGTCTCACCGAGCCGTTTGCTCTCCGCATAACATGATCGAACGGACATTGTGTTTATCAGCCCGCAGGTCTCTTCAGAGATGGGAATTAGACTCTCATCAACCTGTCCATACACTTCGCAACTGCTGAAAAACAGGAAGCCAGCCACCTCATTCTCGCGGGCAAGGCTCAGCAGGTGGTGTGTGCCCATGGTATTGGCCAATATCGTGCCCACTGGATCGGTGTGATAGTACTTCGGGCTTGCCTGGCTCGCGGCATGGACCACGTAATCGACGCGCCCGGGTATTTCTAGGGGCCGAGATACATCTTGGGCGATGAGCGTGAGATTCCCATCTGGCAGGTATTCGGCGAATCTCTGGCGAGCGCGTTCAAGATTGCGGACAACGCCGATCACACGCACGGGCGGAAGGGATCGATTGAGATTCAGAAAGAGCAGCGTTTCGACCATGTATGCCGGCAACATGCCGCTGGCGCCTGTAATCAGGACCGTCTTCCCGGCGAACTCTTCCCAGGGTAGAGGGTGACGGATGATCGATTCGAGATCCTCTGTGACGATTGGGTTGGGCATCTTACCTCCGGTCGCCTGTTGTCAAGACATCGTTCAGGCGAATTTGACGAAGCGTGTTGCGCACGGTAGCGGCGGGAGCAATTATGAAACTGCCAGCAGATCCAGAAATGATACAAGCCGACCGCCAAGCCGTTGATATTCGCTCAGCTGTTCTGAAATTTCCCGCATATAGCCAGTGGAAAAGACGATAACCTCATCGACATAGTCGATTGTAAGCTGTTCTGGCGCAACAACTGGGATATGCGTGACTGGCGTGATGAAGCCATGCAGGGCATCGTTGCGGTCACAGACATATTGGATATCCAAATTGCTGATCTCTGCCATCGCAAGAAAGATCACCCCGCGCCCGCCCGCTCCATAGGCAGCAAAGCGTTTGCCTGCGCTGCGACCTGCGGCGAGGTAGGCGCGGAACTGTTCCAGGCTGGCTGCAACCTCTGCCGCAAAGTGCGGGAGACGATCCGGGATATCGGCAAGATAGTTAGCAGTTTCAACGTCGCCCATGCGCTCCGGCTGACGATCGGTCACCGGGGTCGCTGCCACCAGGAGCGAATTCCCGCGGCGAAGAGATTCTGGAACAATGTCTGCAGAGAGAAGCTCGAATCCGCTAGCGTTGAGCATCTGCTCTATGGTAAACAGGTCTGGATAGATGGTGTGTTCGTGTTCGAACAGGCTGATCTCCCGCCGCGCATAGATTTTGGCAAATCGTGGACTTCAATGATCAGGATGCCTCGGTCTGGATCCAGAACGGTGCGGATGGTTTCTAGAAAGCCGGCGGGTTCGGGAAGATGGTCGAAGGTGTAGGTCAACAGCACCACTTGCGCGGGCAAAAACTCGTCCGGGATCATTTGAATGGTCTCGTCGGCAAAGAGCGCCTCGACCACAGGAACCCCCCGGGCGCGTGAATTGGCCACAAGCTCTGCTCCCGGCTCGAAACCGAGAACGTCGACCCCGCGGCTCTGAAAACATTCGAGCTGATATCCATCGCCCGAACCGATCTCCAGCACGCGATCGCCTGGCTTTAGGTCGAACATCTCAATGGCTCGCTCTGCCAGTTCGTGCATGAACTGGCGCGCCGTTGGTGAGTGGGAGACTGTGTATCGGTACTCTTGATAATAATCGGTGACGTCCACATCTTGCAGGGTCTGCACGGTCAGACAGTGGCCGCACCAATGGATGGAGAGCGGGGCCGAAAATTCCTGACCTGCATTTGAAGGGCGAACCAACCCATCGGTGAAGGGGATGTTTAGAAAGCCCAGAAACTGGTGGAGCTGATCGGAGCCGCAGATCCTACATTGTGTGCGATGCGAAATTGAGACGTTCATGATTCCCACTTGTCAACAGTTGAGGCTTCGCAAAACCATTCGGCAGCGAAACCGGATTAGAAACGAGATAGCCTAGCAGCATCTGTTCACAGCCGGCTGGCAGTTGCACGCGGGCGAATGGATCCTGCTCCGGCGAGTCTTACCCGGTCGCCAGCTTCGGCGTTCGCTTGGGGAGCAAGCGGACAATATTTGCCCAGAAGTCCGCGATCCCTATCACAAAGACCGTAAACAGTATCGGATCGATCTGGGCTCGAAATCTGGCATTCTCCCCATACTCAGAACTGACACTGATCATCGTGACATACCAGATTGTCATCACCATAAACAGGATGGAGGCTTGGAGACTCGACCGACCCAATCTAGCCAGTTGCCAGAGCGCCTTCAAGACCAGATAGAGCGTCATACACAGAGCCAGAAGATGGTAGATGCCCACGATCGAGTTGCCGGATTTCAAGGGCAAGTAACGGTCGATTGCCCTGATATTCGCTGCCATAAGGCTATCTCGGTATAGGTCGATATTCCAAATCGATTGCCGGTATAGAATCAACGCCTTTTTCATGCGGACCAGATAACGACCGGGATAATGGGTCAGCACAAATCGCGACGCCGCACCATACTCTTGCGCGATTCGGATATACGCAAAATGGTTCATGTTCTGGTCGCCACTGCTCTTCACCTCGTCGGACAGAAGTGATATCGATGCCAGAGTCGGGGCACTTGGATCAGTTCGGGAGCATAGTCGGCCACCGGATGGAATTCAGTAACGAGTGCTGTCGCCGGGATATCGCCGGCTTCAACAAGCATGGCTTTCTCTTCGACTGACACGACTCGGGATGCGATTCTCCACAAGTTCATGCCTGTCCAACTAGATGGGCCAAAGAACCCAAATAGGGCGAAATTCTTCAGGTAGAGAAGCAAAACCAGGGCAGTTGCAAGCAGAGAAACATAGGCTATGAAACGAACTTTGGAAGGATAGAAGCAGAAAAAGAGCAGCGCAATCGAGACCAGCAGATAGACAATGAGAAACATCGAACGGCTGAGACAGATGAGGGTGACAGCCGCCAGAAATCCGGTCAAGTAGCGCCGCTTTCCACCTGCCTGATATTTCCACAAAGCATACGCGGCAAAGGTAATGAGTCCAGAAATCAGCCATGTCGTGAACAGCCAATTTTCGTACAGAATTCGTTCGGGAAAAATGATGAAGAGCGTCGCCAGAAGAAAGGCGGGCCAATAACCTGTGCCTGACAGCCGCAGAATGCGGTAGACCAAATAGTAGATGCCAAACCCGGTCAGCCAGTAGAGTGCGGCCAAGAGAATGCTGAACTGGTCCCCTGCAACTTGCAGTACAGCGCCGATCAGCAAATTAAAGCCAGGGGGCTGTGAATGGAGCCAATACAGACTCGACAGCAGATCATTTTGTAAATGGGCAACGTCAAGGATGTGCCAACTGCTCGGAAGCGAAGATGCGTCGAAGCTGACCCCCATCAACATGTAGGCTGCGCGAGAGGCTGTGAAAGCAATCAAGAGATAGACGATGGCGGGTATGCGGCGTGGTTGGGTCACGTTGTCTGTTTGATCATTCTCTGGAAAACATCAGCAATTAAAGCGGTATGCCTATTTGGTCTTACTACTAAACCACGCAAAGGGCGACCGGCCCTGACCACGGGTCCGTACGTCGAATGGCTCTGTTCTGACGGGCGGTGGTTTCTTCGGTTGCGATTTGCGGGTATGTGATGTATCGGGGTAGATCAGTGGACCCATGCCAGACCAGGGGAGACACGGCCCGTGTCGCGCAGCGCAGCCAACGCATGCAACCGGATGAAGAGAGGGCTGTGGCGAAAATCAGCGCTCAAACGCGGTTCATCAGCCAATCCCTGTTGGAGTTCGCGGATTGAACGGTCCAGTGTATGCTGCGGCTGATGGTTGGGCGCCAGACGCCGAAATTGCTCAAAGTCTACGCGATACGAACGCTTGTCTGGAGAGGCCTCTGTGTTGATGTGGACCTCAACGTCACCCATCACATCACGGACAATCTCGGCAACTTCACTGACCTGGAAGTTCCAATGATCCGCGCCGGCGTTGACACACAAAAAGTCATCGTCAAGCGCCGACTTGCGAACAATCGCCCACTCGATCGCCCTAGCCATATCGTGGATATCAATCAGTGGTCGCCAAGGCGTACCGTCGCTCAAAATGTCAATCCGTTTGACGCTGAGTGCGCTCGCCACGAAATCGTTGACCACCAGATCCAAACGGGTGCGTGGCGAGTATCCGCAGGCCGTGGCAAAACGCAGGCAAGTGACCTTGAAGGACTCATCAGCCAACCGTTGTAGCCCAACTTCAGCAGCGATCTTCGATTTTGCGTACGCGGTCAGCGGATTAAGCAGCGCCTGCTCATTCTTGGCTTCATCACCGCCCGCGCCATAGACGCTGCAACTGGATGCAAAACGAAGTTGCCAACGCCGCGTCGTTTTGCCTCAGCGGCCAATTCTACAGTGGTCACATGGTTGATCTGGTCGGTCACCGCCTCGAAGGTTTTGCCCATCGGATCGTTAGATATGGCGGCCAGATGCACGATGCTATCCACGCCATCCAACAGCGACGGGTCAATTGCGCGCACGTCACCAAAAATCTGGGCGTCGGCTGCTCGTTCTGGTAGAAGGGTCGTACCTGTCAGGCAACCTGAAAAAAGCCTGCATCCAGGCCGATCAAGGTCGCATGAGGAAAGACAGTACGAAGGTGATCCAGCACGGCCGGCCCCCACATAACCCATGTTGCCTGTGACAAGGATTTTCACGCGACCACCCATTTGTCCAGCCACCTAGCTTTCCCGCGGCCAATGTCCATGTTATGCCCAAATCTTCCACGGCGCTCTTTTGGCACGCCACATCTCTTCGAGTACCGTCTTGTCGCGCAGCGAGTCCATGGGCCGCCAGAAACCTCGATGGTAAAAGGCGTTTAATTGCCCGTCGGCAGCCACCAGGGGCAGGGTGTCGTTTTCCCAACTGGATGCGTCGCCCTCAATATATTCGATCGCATCTGGTTCGAGTACAAAGAAGCCGCCATTCACCCACGCGCCATCACCTTCGGGTTTTTCCTGGAAGCCCAGAACCCTGTCGCCCTGAGTGTGAAGCGCGCCAAATCGACCGGGCGGTTGAACAGCGGTGACAGTCGCCAGCAGACCGCTTTGCCGATGACGCCGGATCAGCTCACTGATGTCCACATCGCCCAGACCATCGCCATAGGTGAAACAGAATGTACCATCCCCCACGTAGGAACTGACGCGCTTCAACCGACCCGCCGTGCCCGTTAATTCTCCTGTATCGATCAGGGTGACCCGCCACGGTTCGACCGTTCGGTGATGCACTTCCATGCTGTTGGTGCTCATATCAAAGGTCACGTCGGACATATGCAGGAAATAGTTGGCGAAATATTCCTTGATCATGTAGCCGCGATAGCCACAACAGACGACAAAGTCGTTGATGCCAAAAGACGAATAAATTTTGAGGATATGCCAGAGAATCGGCTTGCCGCCCAGTTCGACCATCGGTTTAGGTCGCAGGTTGGTCTCCTCGCTCAACCGGGTGCCGAAGCCACCGGCAAGAATTACCGCCTTCATGCCATCACCTCACGCGCCATTGAGTTGCTCTGTTTGCCACGGGAATTTGGGACGCACAACACCCATCCACGTGCCGCCATATTCCTGACGCATCGCACCGGTGTCATTGACCACAAACGAGATCACATCCCTGGCGCCGACTTCGATGCGACTGATATCGCGCAGAACGTGAACGTTGATGTAATAGAGTCCCTCGTTCAAGAAATTCCCTGGGAAGATGCATGTAGAACGATAGAGTCCGACGGGGTGGGGCTTTTCGCACCACTCATCTTCGATCAGGTTGGCAGAGCGCATGTTTGCCGTCGATAGGACCCCGGCGCCGAGTTTGTCCATCAACTGAATATTCGCGGTCAACTGAAGGTCCGGCTTCAGCGTCCAATACTCGATCTCCACTTGAAGATCGTGCTGGATGTCTATGTCCGAGGTGACCTCGCCGTTGTTGATCAGCCGTACGGCATGGAGACGCACAGCGTCGCTCCCCGGTGCATTTTCGGGATCGTTCCATACGATTTCCCCCGGGTTTTCCGGTCCGCGCCCGATATATTCGTTGACGACCGCCTCTGAAGGACCATCTGCGACTTTTTCGCCATCAACCAACAGAACTGACCGCGGGCAGAGGTTGACGATTGTGCCGAGATTGTGGCTTACAAAAAGGACAGTGCGTCCGGTGCGCGCGACATCATTCATCTTGCCCAGACATTTCTTGCGGAAGGCAGCATCGCCAACGGCCAGCACCTCGTCCACCAGCAGAATCTCTGGATCCAAATGGGCCGCCACGGCAAAGGCGAGGCGGACCTGCATCCCGCTTGAGTAGCGCTTGACCGGTGTGTCGATAAACTGTTCGACATCGGAAAAGTCGACGATCTCGTCGAATTTGCGGGTGATCTCTTCCTTGCGCATACCGAGGATTGCGCCATTCAGATAGACATTTTCCCGACCGGTCAGCTCGGGATGAAATCCGGTCCCAACCTCAAGCAGCGAGCCAATTCTGCCTCGGACCTTGATCTGGCCCGAAGTCGGCGCGGTGATACGCGAGAGGATCTTGAGCAGGGTGCTTTTTCCCGCGCCATTTCTGCCGATAATGCCGACAACCTCGCCTTCGGCAACCTCCAAATTGATGCCGCGCAATGCCCATAGCAATGAGTTTTCGCTATTGATGCGCGCCTGCTGACCGATCTTCAACGTTGGGTCAGGCAAGCCACGTCTGGCTGCCCACCACCTTGAAAAATCGGCGCGCAACGTTTGCCCACCGATGGCGCCAAGGCGATATTGCTTGGATACATTTTCAACGGAAATGGCAACCTGGCTCATACCGTATCCATGAAGGTCTTTTCGATGCGGTTGAAGAGCAAAATTCCGACGGCCAGGACAACCACCGTGCAAATGAAGGAGTACGTGAGCGCGGGAATGCTAAAGGTGCCCGCGCCAAGAAACGCATACCGAAATGTCTCGACGATTGACGTCAGCGGGTTCAGGTAGATCAGTTGTTGGTAGGGTTCCGGGATAGACGAAACCGGGTAGATTACCGGCGTTGCATACATCAACAACTGGGTGCCAAATGCCACGAGATGTTGCAGATCGCGGTAGCGTGTGGTCATCGAGGAGACAATAATTCCCAGCCCCATACCAAGACCGGCCATCATCAACAACAGCAGCGGCACCAGCAGGATTGCTGCGTTGGGATAGACAGGCGCCCCGCGCACGATAAAGAAGAGCAACGTGACCAAGAAAAGCACAAACTGGATTCCAAATGCAATTAGATTCGAGATCGAGATCGAAATCGGGACGGCCAGCCTGGGGAAATAGATCTTCTGGAACAAAGAAGCGTTGGTGAGAAATGTATTCGATGTTTTTGTCAAGCAACTGGCGAAGTAGCCCCAAATGATGGTGCCCGACAGATAGAACAAGAACTGGGGCAAGCCATCCGTGGGCAGTCCTGCGATGCGACCGAAAATGACCGAAAATGTGATGGTCGTCAGCAGCGGCTGGATCAAGAACCAGAGCGGGCCAAGGATCGTCTGCTTGTACTGCGCGACGAAGTCGCGACGCACAAAGAGCGAAATGAGATCCCTGGCGTGCCACAATTCATCGAGATGGATATCCAGCAGCGGGCGCTTTGGCTGGATGACCATTGTCCATTCGTCATGTTCAGACGGCGCCGAGCTAGCGATTGGCATCGAACTCCTCCGCAGTTGCTGCGGGAGCGGGCGACGCCCACGCACCTGCATCCCAATCGTAGTCGCCATGGATCGACGCCTCGTCTGCGCTCGCCCCGGATGACTGTCGGGCGAGTTGAAGCTGCACGCCGCCAGCCACGATCAAACCCAGCAGGAACCAATTGGCGATGGAGGGTCGCGCACCCAGCGTGACCGCGTCGATCAGGTTATAGCTCAAGAAAGCCGCAAACGCGCCCAACAAGCCCACTGCCCAGAAACGCGTTGAGGAATTGGCAGGCGTAGCCCTGAACAACACAAAGAGATACCAGCCAGCAATCACCAGCAGCGCTGCGTAGGCAAGCATCCCCGGCAGGCCGAGATCGACGCCGGTTTGCAGGAAAATGTTGTGGGCATGTTTGGTGTCCGGATCGGGTCGGAAGCCCTCTAATTTAGGGTAAGGCTCCTGAGCCACATATTGAAAAGCAGCAAGGCCCATACCGGTCAACGGACTGTCCGCGATTCCATAGAGCGCACGTTGCCACAAGATGATCCGGCCAGCCACATTTCGATCAGACAAGATTCTGTCGGTCACGCTGGCGTCGTCGGAGACCTCCGAACGTCCTTGTACAATCAGATCGTCCAGAAGTTGCTCCGGCCCCAGGACTTGAAGCGAAGCAATTCCAATCAGCACGAAAAGCCCGAGGGCCACCCAGCCACGTCGTCCCGCAAACAGACATGCGACGGTCGTTGCAATGACTGTCGCGAGGATGCCCGCGCGCGATTGGGTGATCAGCACGGCTGCACCAAAGCCGACAAAGAGCGCCAGAAGGCAAAGTTTGACGACGAGCCAGCCGATCACTGCCATTCCACTGCTTCCGCCCGACGGCAGCGGGGAAAGCACCAACGCCAGGCTAAGCGGTACGTATAGGATCAGAAGGCCAGCCACCCGATTGGCGTTAAACCCCTGCGCCTGACCGAGTACATCCGGGATCGGCAAGCGCTGCAAGGCTTCGACAAACGGCGTTATGAACGACACCTTTTCCGAGACTTGAAGCGATGTCAGCCCAATCGCTGCGAATACGATTCCGATGAGAAAAAACACCAGCGTCAACAACACGGTGCGCGTGTCAATGTCTCCATACGCCAGGCTGGAGATTCGGAATCTGGTTCTGGAGAACATGGGGTTGACCCAGTTGACCGCGGCCAAAAGAGCGGCGAGGCCCCACACCGTGCGTACAAGTTCGGGCCATGTAAATAGCCACAGGACAGGCGTGGTCCAAACTGTCACAGGCAGCGAAACGAAAAGCAGAAAGGCGATGGGCCAGTTGGCTGGCGTAGGTGCGGTCAAGCGTCCGTACAAGAGCAGACGGGCGACGTACGGCACGAGCAGCATGGCCAGCGCGATGTAGACGGCCTCGCGTGGAAAGCGGTCAGGAAAGAGCGCTATCGGCGACAATACCAATAGGACGATGGGGTCTAGCAGTTGTACCAAGGTCTCTGGCAAACTGAAACGTTCTTCAAAAAACCGAGTCTTCTCGTCATAAAAGATTGGGATGGTGCCCCGTCCACCGACGACTGTCGAATGGTCATTTATTCTTTGAAACCAGGCTCGCTCAAGGGTTCTTCTGTTGCGCCTCTTGGCGCAACGGACAGCGGATTGCCATTGACGCCACGGCGAGGCTGGGCCGGGGCCTTATCCGCGCCGGGCGAGAAGATGCTCCCCAGACCGCTGCGCTTCTTTGGGCGTTCCTCGTTTTCCCCATGATAGTAGCCGGAGTAGTGGTAATAATAGTACCCCAGATCGCCCATGCGCACCTGGTTGAGTACTGGACCCAAGATTCGGGCGCCGGCGATCTCTAGCAGATGCTTGCAGCGCCTTACCAGATCGATGCGCACAGTGCCCGCGTGGACAACCTGCAGCACGGCGTCGACGCGGGTTGCAACAATCACGGCGTCAGTCACCGTAGCAGCGGGCGGCGTATCATAGAGCACCATATCGGCATGTTCCTTGAGACGCTCCATCAAGTCCAGCGCCCGAGGGGAACCCAGCAGCTCGGCGGGATTCGGCGGGATTGTACCGCAAGGGATGACCTTCAGTGTTGGAACCGGCGTATCGAACATCGCTTGTTCCAGCGGCATATCCTTGTCCACAACAAGATTGGTAAAACCGGGCTCCCGATGGAAGCCAAAGGCTTTATGAACCTGGGGTCGTCGCAGGTCCAGGTCCACCAGGATCACGCGCTTGCCCTCTTGCGCCAGGCTGACGGCCAGATTGGTCGTGACAAAGGTCTTGCCTTCTCCGGGGCCAGCGCTGGTCACCATCAATGTTCGAATCGGCGCGCCCAAGCCTGCCATGCGCACCGATGTGCGCAACACCCGAAATGCCTCGGCGATGGGAGAGCGTGGCTGGGTCATGGTGATCAGGCTCTCTTCGCGGCGAACGCGTTTCTTGCTGCTGGCCACCGCGCCGATCACCCCTTGGGTGGCCATGCCGTAGATTTCATCCATCTCTTCCGGCGTCTTGATCGTGTAGTCGATGTACTCTAGCAGCCACGCCAGGCCAACGCCCAGCGCCAACGCAATCGACAAGGCAGCCAGCACAGGCTGGATGAAGTCGCGGGGCAATGGCACGGTGATCAGCGGCGCCTCTTCTGCGATCACCACAGTATCGATGTCAGAGGCAGGGGTGTCACCGTCGTTTTGCACCAAGGCGGTCTGCGCATCTGAAAGCGCCGACAGGACCGAAATCCGCTCGGACCGGTAGGACAACAGCTCTTGCCGCAGCCGCAGTATTTCCGCGTCGATTTCCTCGGACTGAGGGCCTATGTTCAGGCCGGCGATCTGGGCTTCCATACGGGTGATCAAGTCCGCATAATAGTCCAGTTCCTGCTGCAATGTGGCGTTGAGTTCAACAAGCCTGTTGCGTTCTGAAAGGCGTCTCGGGTCGAACTGGGCCTGAAGCTTCACCGCGCGTTCGGCCTGCGCCCGTTCCAGGCTGGATTTGATCAGCAAATTGGCGGTCGTGTTGGCCAAATCTTGTGCGATGGCGGGGTCGGAATAGGTGGCCGTGATGCGAAAGAGCTGGGTATCGCGCACATAGTAAGAGCCAATGGCGTTGATGATATCCGCTTCCGAAATCTCAACCTCCAGGTCATCCTTGATGAGCTTTGCGAACTGGGAAGTGCGCATCAACTCGGTGTAGGTGTTCGCCAACGGGATGACAGTATCGCCCAGTTGATATGAAATCTGGGCGGACAAAGCCGAAGTCAACACGGCAGGATTGATCACCAACGTGGTGGTGGTGCGATAGAGGGGCACCTGTTGCAGGATGTAATACGAACTGCCCACCCCTGCGAGGATCAAAAAGAGGATGATGATCCACAATCGTTTCTTGATGACGCGCCAAAACTGTAGGACTTCTAATCCGACCATGTGAGTATTTGTTCCAGTTACTTATTCACGAATCCAATTGACTGAGCTCTACGCAATGTTCACCGAACCCAGACCGGATCCCAGTCATTAAATGTGTTATTGCTGATGTTGACCGGATTCGAACCATCTGCATTCATGAGCCAAATCTGCTTCAACTGGGTGTCTCGGTTCGACCAAAATGCGATTTGACTACCATCCGGCGACCATGTTGGATGCTTGTCCCATTCCCAAGTGTTGAAGGTCAGTCGCGTAAGGCCGGTCCCGTCAATGTTTACCGTGTAGATTTCGTCATTGCCAGAGGCCAATGACACGAACGCAACCTTATACTCCACCGGCGAAATAACGGGATCGAAGCTCATGTCCTCCATATAATGGACCAAGGATTTCGTACCATAAAAGAGATCGTCGACAAAGATCTGGAATTTCCGCGAGCGAATGTCCTCTTCCACAACAACCTTGTACTGACCATTGGCCGAATACGCATGTTTCCGCTGAGCTTCTTGGAAGATCCAGTCGTCCGCGCCGGCCGCCCAAATTGCGACGTCCGTTCCATCAGGGTTCATCACCATCAACGTCTCCGTGTTTGCGCCGTATCGATCTGTCTTGAAGACGATCTTGTTGCGCAATACCGGAGGCAAATCCGTTGGCGTTACCGTCGGCGTAAAGGTCGGCGTCAGGGTGGAGAAGGCAACCAGGTCAGGCGTCGGCGTCACCGTGGGCGAGGGCGGCAAAGGCGTTGCCGTCCAGGCGTTTGGTGGCAAGGGCGTTGGTGTGCCATGAACGATGGCTTGCGCCGTTGCGATTTGCGATAGCCAGACTGCCGTAGCCGCATTCTCGGGTACGGGCGTGTTCACCACAATCAATGGCGTGACCCAGTTTGGGGGAAGCAAGGTTTCCGTTGGAAATGGGATCGGCGTACCTTCGCCCGACGTCGAAATGACTACGGCCGTGACCGTAAGTCGTTGGGCGGCCAGCGCCAAGATGGAGTCATCCTCGGGAACTGGCGTCACGATGACATAGTTTGGCGTCGGCGATGGCGGTACGTCGCCGGGCACAGAACCGGCAAGCACACGCAGCACTGGTCTGCGACCAAGTGAACCCGAACCAAATCCGCTATCCCAAGAAAACAGATTGTCTTCGCCCGTCGTAGGTCCGCGAACTCGAAACGACACCATGCCGGAGAAGAGGCGCTCTTGCAGACGGCCCAGCCCTTCTGCAGAGAAGTAAAAGGTGTTGACCACACCGCGTTTGAGGCTAGAGGCTGGCTGTGGAAAGAGTAGCGCACCCGCCGAGCTATCGTCGCGCGACAGCCAGTGGTAATTGTGCTCAGTCCATCCGTTGTCCATCCAGGGCTGCAAAATCTCTACAGACCACATGCCCTCTGTGCCCAACCAGTCGTCGGCAAGACCGGTCAGATTCAGGTCAGCATGGACGATCGGCGCACCAGGGGGAATCTCGGACAGGTCAAAGCGCAGGGCGCCGATTCTGGCGCGCCGTCAAAGGTGCCGGCGTAAATATTGTAGTCGCCAAATTTGTTGGGTTCGTCGCTGGGATCTTCTGCCCAACCTACATCCAACGCCTGTGCAGGCAATATCAAATATTCCTGCCCCCCCTCGGGAACCGAAATCGGCAGCGCAGGTAAGGAGAGTGGCGGCACAGTCGCCGTCGGCGGCGCTTTCCTTTCTCTCTGCTCCAACTCGGCGGAGCGCGGTGTCGGCGTTGGCAGCTCCAACGATGCTGGCTGCTGTGATTCAGAGACATTGGCCTCTGGGTTGAGAGCCACACGCGCGACCGTCATGGTCGGCATAAACTGTGCTGTTGGGGTCGTTCCCGGGGTCGGCGTCGACGTGGGGGTTGGCGTGTTGGTCAGGCGGTCCGACGCGATAATTGCTGTCACAAACTGATCCGGCGCCTCACCGAATGACATCGCGACAATTGCGTAAATGCCGGCGGCGATGACAACGACCGAGGTCCATGCAACGAGATGATGTCGTAATTTCATAACTGTCCATCCAATTTTGCGACTGTGAAGTCACAAAACATTCATCAGTGAGAATACCAATTTTGACGACAAAAGATGCCGATAGACGACCCAACGGCACTACGAACCTGACGGATGAGGATATAGGCCTGGTATTTGCCAGAGGGCATCAGGTGACGATCCATATCTCTCAGATCGCGTCTGGCTTCAACCGTGTGATCTCTGCAATCAAGAGCGCGCCGTTGATTCTTGCATCAAGGTCCAAAGGGCAATCGTCAAGCAGCACGAGTATGCCACTAGTGTACGAACGTGTCAATAAAAGTGGAATCAAACGGAGGTCACGCGCAGCCACAAATGACCTGCTTTCGTGTAGCCGAATCTGCGTCGTTCCTCATGCTCGATCACCGTTTTTGTTCATATCTATTCGTACGCAACAAAGGGGATATAGATACTGTGCAGCACGATCCCGACATCAAATGGACCGTGCGCTTGATCCTCTCCACCGACGGAGACGCGTCTCTCGAGTGGGCCGGTAAATTTGTATCCAACCGGTGGTGCGATGACCATCCTATATTCGCCCAAAGGAACGTCCTCAAAGTGGTAGACGCCATCCCGATCTGTCGATGTGCGCCAAAGTGGCATCACGCTGCCTTGCTCTAGAGGCACGATCGAGTCGCGTGAAAGGGTGACCTGCACATCTGCCAGGGGCAGATCCCCGACATCCAGCGTGCCATTCCGATTGACATCTTGGAAGATCACGCCTGTGATGTCCAAGCCTTCACCCGCGCCGTTGTCGATCCCCACTGGTTCTGTAATGATATCGGTGGGCGGCGGATCAATCGGCCCGGAAGAGACGACAACCGTCACACCCCCGGTTGCAGTGGCGCTCCCATCTGAAACGGTGTATTCCAGCCAGTCGTTGCCAACAAATTCTGGCGTCGAGCGGTACCAAATGGTCGCTGCATTGTGCCCGGCTACCCCATTTGTAGGGCTAGAAACGCCGGCCACCACGAGGCCGCTGCTGTCAACGTCCCAGTCGTTCAGCAGCACGGAGATGGTGATCGCTTCGCCTGAAACAGCCTCTGCTAGATCGTCAACGGCAACCGGCGCATCGTTGACTCCGACGATGGTCAATGTCACCGGCGCCGTTGCGGTGAGTTCACCGTCGGAGACCGTGTACGTAAACCAATCTGTGCCGTGGAAATCGAGGCCCGGCGAATAGACCAGGCTTGGGCCTTGCAGGGCTAACACGCCAGAGCCTGCCACGCCAACCTGGACGATCTCGAGGAGATCATCGTCGTTGATATCAGAATCGTTCTCCAGCACATCCAATGTCGCTGCGCTGTCCTCTGTGATCGTGATGATATCGCCAACGGCTACCGGCGCTACGTTGATATCGGCCACTTCGACCGTCACCACACCCACCGCAGTTGCGCTCCCATCCGTAACCTCATACGTAAAAATGTCGCTGGCCGTTACGCCGACAGTGGGCGTGTAGCGAACAGAGACATCCGTTTCCAGCGTCACCAGCCCACTCGCCGCTGGGCCGACAGACGAGAGCTTGAGCGCATCCTCGTTGTCGTCTTCATCGTTGAGGACGACAGCCAGCGAGATCGGCGTTGCTAGATCCGTGGCGGCATGGTCCGGTAGGGCCAACGGCGCTAGGTTGGCTATCGAAAAGGCCGACGAACTCTGATTGTTGGAGAGGTCGCCCTCCCCCCGCTCGCCAGCGATGGCGACGCTGGCGCGATCACCAGACCGGCGCTCAACGGTTTCGCCAGACGTGCGCTCAATGTGATCGTACCCGTTTCAGCCGGGAGCAGATGGGGC
>JAAUPU010000272.1 GCA_012032975.1 Caldilineaceae bacterium
CCGCAGCGGCCAACGCCTCGGCGGTGGTCCACATATCGCCACTGCTCAGACCGTTGCTGTCCACCAACATCGCACCACCCACGCCCATGGCCAGCGCGTGCTTGAGCGCATCGGCTGCGCCGGCCGGCCCCATGGTGATGACCGATGTGTCGCCGCCAAAGCGATCGGCCAGTTGCAGCGCTTCCTCGGCCGCGTACTCATCCCAAGGATTGATCACCATAGTGGCCCGGACATCACCACTCTGCACCTCTTCTGCCGATACCTTGGGCAATTCGGCAGTGTCCGGTGTTTGTTTGACAAGGACTACGATTTTCACCGTTCACACTCCTGTTGGTTCTTCATTGGTAATTGCTCAATCTTTACGGGAAATAGTCGCCACGAATTGCGCGAATTAGACAAATTTCTCCTGCTATACTTCGTGAAATCCGAGTTCGCCGTGGCAACGCCTGAACAGTTTCCGCCATTGTTTGAGATGCACCCGATCTTGAGCAACGATCGGGCGACATGACCCTCCAGACGGTATGCGCCATCGACCATTTTACACCATGGCAGAGGGCGCGGCCTTCATCTGAGTATAGTTTGCTGAGTTTGCTGGATGTTGACTGGCGGTTGTCAGGGCGTTGGACTGGTTTGGGGGCATCGCAAATGGCGACGTTGATCTGCCCGAAGTTTCTTGGTGCGTAGTGCGTGATGCGTGTACGTCTTCGCTCACTACGCACCAGCCATGATCGACTACTTGCGCCAGAGGGGACTATCGTCGCCCGCGGCCAGAAACCACGCGCCCGGCGTTGCGCCGGTCGGCTCGCCGTCGCGCAGCACGGCCTGACCGTTGACCCAGACATCGCGCACGCCAACCGACAACTGGTGGGGATCGGCAAAGGTGGCGCGGTCGGCGATGGTTTGCGGGTCGAAGAGAACCACATCGGCGTGCAGCCCTTCTTGCAGCAGCCCGCGGTCGCGGATGCCCAGTCGGCGCGCCACGCCCGAACTCATCTTGCGCACCGCTTCCTCCAGCGGGATCACCTTTTCGTCGCGCACATACTTGCCCAGGATGCGGGTGTAGGTGCCATAGGCGCGGGGATGATAGGGACCCAACGCCGCTGCCCAAGCCGGGTCGAGACCGCCGGCATCGGTGCCGACGGTTACCCAGGGCAGTTGCAGCTTGCGCTTGATGTTGGCCTCGTCCATCAGAAAATAGATGGTGCCGATGCGTTGTTCTTCGGAAAGGAAAAGGTCGAAGGCCGCATCGACCCACTCCTGATTGCGCATCTCCCCAATTTCAGCCAGCGTCTTGCCCACATATTGGAGGTTCTCCTCCTTGTGCAGACCTATGGGCATGACCCCGGCTGGCCCATCGCAGAGCTGGCACATGGCTTCCCAACCGCCGCTCGGCTGGAGCGCCTCGGCGCGGATTTTGTCGCGCATGGCCGGGTCGCGCAGGTTGTCGAAAAAGCGATTGTCGGCCGCGGCCCACGGCGGCAACACCGATGAAAGCCCAGTGCCCCGCGCCCGTGTAGGGGTAGATGTCAGCAGTCACGTCTACGCCGTCGGCGCGGCTGCGCTCGATCATCGCGATGACGGTTTCCAGCTTGTGCCAGTTGGGTTTGCCTGCCGCCTTGAGGTGATAGATCTCCACGGGCAGGTCGGCGCGGCGTCCGATGTCGATGGCCTCCTGCGCGCCCTCTTCGAAGGCGTCCGCCTCGGAGCGCAGGTGGGTGATGTAGACGCCGTTGTGCTGGCGGATGACCTTGCAGATTTCGACGACCTCATCGGTTTCGGCATACGCGCTGGGCGGATAGATCAGCGCAAACGAGACGCCAAACGCGCCCTGCTCCATGGCCTCCGCCGTGACCCGACGCATGGTAGTCAACTCTTCGGCCTTCGGCGCGCCCATGGCCATGCCTTTGGCAAAGCTGCGCAACGTGCCGCCACCCAGGAACGAACCCACATTTGGCGACACGCCGGCGTCGACCATCGCGTCCAGCCAATCGCCGAAGCGAGTCCAGCTCTGCATCCGTTCGACCCAATCTGGAATCTTCATGGCGAAGGGATTGCGCTCGATCCGTCCCGATCTCGATCTCGCCCGCCAAAGGCGCGGGCGTCCACCCTTCGCCCATGATCTCGGTCGTCACGCCCTGCTTGAGCTTGGATAAGCAGCGGCCATCGATCATCAGCGGCAGGATCGAATGGCTGAGGATGTCGATAAAACCGGGGCAGACGACCAGACCCGTCGCATCGACCACTTCCGCAGCCTGCTCGACGGCGATACTGCCGGGCGGCGCAATCGCCGCGATGCGGTCGCCTTTGAGGGCCACGTCGCCGTAGTGCCAGGGGTTGCCGCTGCCATCCACGACGCGCGCGCCGGTGATCAGTGTGTCGTAGTCATTCATGTCGATTTGGCTCCTTCAGGGAATCGTCAGCGGCAAAAGTTTGGGAACAGACGGAAAGGGCAGGCCAACAGTACACTGTCAGCTTCACTGGGCCGGATACAGATTGAGATTGGGGATGTCGCTGTAATCTTTGGAGTTGCGGGTCACCAACGTCAGATCGTGTTCCAGAGCAGTCGCAGCAATGATGAGATCGAGAGATCGGGAGTCTACTCGTTTGCCCTGAAGTTTGAGTTGTTCGCGGAGTCGTGCACAGCGACGCGCGATGGACAGTGACAGAGGGATGACGGGGGACGGATTCCATGAGGATGCGAAGTTGCTGTAACGCCTTCTCTTTGTCGGGGCTGCGATCGATTCCTTGAAATAGTTCCATGTAGGTGATGATACTGATGGAGATTCCTTGGCTGGAGAGCTCCTCTAGCAATCGGACCGCATGTGCACTCTCGTTCAGATGATCGATAGTCCAGCCGGTATCAATCAGGTAGCGCATCAGGCATCGGCCGGACGGCCCTCGCTATCTTGCTGGCGAGCCAGATGAATGTCGGCCATCAATTGCTCCGCATCGACCCCACGTAGAGCGCCTGCGCTCTCTTTCAGTGCAGATCTGACCTTAACCGGATCATATCCCGCCCAGATGTCATCGGATTTCACCTCTTCAAGTCGATAGCGCTTACCATCCTTTTCCAATACAAGAGGCGCATTTCGGCCTCGTCGAGCAGGCGCGCTAGCTCGCTGTCCGGTTCGACACGAACATGAATTGGTGTGCCAATCGTCATATTCTCCCCCTCATCTTGCATACTGACCGTGCACCGGCGCCACACATGACGAAAGTATACCATAGCACTCAGGGGCGATACGCGTCATAGACCAGCTTGCCAATGCGCCCAAACGCGCTGTCGATGGCGCTGATCGTCTCCCATTCGCGCACCTTATCGCCCTCGACCGCGCCCACATCCCAGCGCGAAAAGAGGGTGATAGCCACATGCGATTCGTCGCCCGCGTAAAGGATGCCAGCGTCGTTGCGAATGCCGCTCAGCGTGCCGGTCTTGTGGGCGAAGGGCACGCCGTAGGGCAAGAAAAGCGGCAGGCGCGTGTTGAGTTGCTGCTGGAGCAAAATGTGCAGCATCTCGTCGCATGCCGCCCGATCCACCACTTCGCCGCGGTAGATCATGGCCAGCAATTGAGTCATGGCGGCTGGCGTGCTGACATCATTGTCCGGGCCAGAACTGTAGGCCCGTCCATCGCGGCGAGTCTCAGGCGCGGTGCGCTGTTTGTCCAAATCGGTGAAGGCGCGCCGCGGGTCGGAGGCCTCGCCCAGCATATCGTCGAAAATGTCGCGGATGGTCATAGTCACGTGGATGTCGGACAGACCCAGGTCGTGCATAAACCGGTTGATCTGTTCGACGCCCAGCCGGTGCATGACCATATCGGTGGCTGTGTTGTCGCTGAGTGATGATCGATCAACGTAGTAGCAGGTCGCGCACGGTCGGCATCAGGCCATCCTGGAGAAAGACGAGTACGCCGGATGGCAGATTCTTCTCGCCCAGGGTCAATTCCCAGCGATCATCAAGACTGAACGCGCCGTTGTGTATCTGGCGAAACGCCTCGCAGAGTACCGGGATCTTGAGCACGCTGCACATGGGATAGCTGACGTCGGCGTCGATCTGCACCGCTTCGCCCGATTCGAGATGGAGAAGCGAAACGCTCATCTGCGCCTCGGTTGCGTCGACGATGGTGCGGAGTTCCTGTTCCAAGTTCATGGTGATCTCTTCCGGAATCAAAAAGACACAGATTGTCGAAGCCATCTGTGTCACGCGGGATCATTGTGTTCGAGAATAGCGCACGGTCAATCCGACTGCTGGCGGGGATCCAGCGCATCGCGGACGCCATCGCCCAGCAGGTTGAAGGCCAGCACAGTCACGAAGATCATGAGGCCGGGGAAGGTGGTGATGTGGGGGTACTGGCGGATCAGCGCGCGGCCATCGGCCAATGTTCCACCCCAGGAGGGGGTCGGCGGCTGAACGCCGAGGCCAAGAAAGGAGAGGGCGGACTCCAGGATGATGATGCCGCCGATGCCCAACGAGGCCAGCACGATCACCGGCCCCATCACGTTGGGCACCACATGGCGCCAGATGATGCGGGCATCTTTCACGCCGCTGGCCCGTGCGGCCAACACATAATCGCGTTGGCGAACGCTCATCACATCGGCGCGCACGACGCGGGCAAAGCGCGCCCACGCGGTGATCCCGATCACGGTGATGGTAGTGGTCAAGCTGGGGCCGAGCACTGCGGAAAGGACGATCAGAAGGGCGAGCAGCGGAAACGCCATCAACGCATCGATGATACGCGACAGAACGCTGTCGGTCCAGCCGCCAAAATAGCCAGCCGCCGCGCCGACAATCACGCCGATCAGGACAGAGATCACGGTGGCGAAGAGACCCACCAGCAACGCAACACGCGAGCCATAGATCACCCGGCTCAGCAGATCGCGGCCGATATGGTCGAAACCCATCGGATGCGCCAGCGTCGGTGCCCCTCCTCGCATCCCTGGATAGCTGTAGGTGGGGTCGTAGGGCACCAACAGATCGGCGAAGATGGCGACAAAACAGATCAACGCAATAAAGACAAGGCCAAACAGAGCAGCGCGGTTGTTGCGAAACCGACGCCAGGATTGGGTCCACTCCGACCGCCTGCGTGTCTGAACGCCTGCGGAGATTGCGCTCTGCTTCTGTTCAAGGGGTGCTACAGCCATAAACCCTTCTCGGTTCCATCATGCCCACTGGCCCGGACTAATTGACGCGAATTCGGGGGTCCACATATCCATAAACCAGGTCCGTCAGCAGATTTGCCCCGACGACAAGTACCGCCAGCAAGACCACGATCGACTGGACGACCTGGTAGTCCAGCCGAAAGACCGAATCGACGAAGAGCCGACCGATGCCGGGCAGTGCGAAGACAGTCTCGACGACAATCGTGCCGCTAAAGAGGAAGGCGATCCGAAAGCCGATCACAGTGACCACAGGCAAGAGTGCGTTGCGCACGGCGTGC
>JAAUPU010000273.1 GCA_012032975.1 Caldilineaceae bacterium
ATCAGGTCTTGCTGGTGGCGGAGAAATACCAGACCGGCTTTGACCAACCCTTGCTGCACACCATGTACGTGGACAAACGGTTGTCCGGCATCCACGCCGTACAGACACTCTCGCGCCTGAACCGCACGACGCCCGGCAAAGAAGATACCTTCGTACTCGACTTCGTCAACGAGCCGAACGAGATCTACGCAGCGTTCAAGCCTTTCTACGAAGTGACGAGCATGGGCGACACCGCAGATCCCCAGCAACTCAATGACCTGGTCTATCGGCTGGTCGAGTGGCGCGTCTTCGATCTGGTGGACGTGGATGCCTGGTGTCAGATCTGGTTTGGCAACCGGCGCAATCCCACCGGCGCCGAACACAGGCGATTGAACAGCATTCTTGATAGGGTGGTGGAGCGCTTCAAGAAATTGAAAGATGAGGAGAAGGAAGAATTCAAGAGCCAGTTGATGAGCTTTCGCAACCTCTATCTGTTCCTCTCGCAGATCATCCCCTACCAGGATTCTGACCTGGAGAAACTCTACACCTTTGGCCGTTACCTGCTCACCAAACTGCCGCGGCGTGAAGATGGACAGACGGTGGTCGTGGATGACGAAGTGCAACTCAAATATTATCGATTGCAGAAGATCAGCGAAGGGTCCATCGATCTGGCATCCGGGGAAGTTCAACCAATCATCGGTCCCTCCGAGGTGGGTACCGGACGACCGGACGAGGAAGTTCCGCTCTCCACCTTGGTCGACCAACTCAACGAACGTTTTGGCACAGAGTTTGGACCGGCTGACCAACTCTTCTTCGACCAGGTGCGAGAGATGGCCGTAGCCGACGAGCATCTACGCCAGGCCGCAGGGTCAACAGCGTAGAAAACTTCAAACCGGTCTTCGACAAACAACTCGAGACGCTCCTGACCGAAAGAATGGACGATAACGAAGATATCTTCAAGCGTGTGATGGACAACGACACCTTTCGAGAGGCGGTAACCAGCCATCTGGTGCAGGCGGTGTATGATCAGATCAGACGCTCTTGAAGAAGTCGCACGTCGCGAATGGCTCTTTGCTTGAATAGCCGTTCTTGACGCGTTTGCGTCGCTCGGACATCGGCCCCGCCCCATAGCTTCGCCGACTGCTCCCATCACATCACTGAACAGCCTCAGCCCGACTCTTTCCCTTGCACTTCAGCCAAACATCTTTCTAACTCTTCGGCCAACTCTGCCACGAACGGCTCCTCGATCATCGCGCCAGGATAGACGCGGAAGTCGTGTCGATCCACCCCTTCTTCGGCCAGATCGCGCCATTCGGCCTGCGGTGTGTCGTAGCGCGAGAAGACCTTGACGGGCCGGAAATAGGTGATGCGACCCTCATATTTGGCGGGTCGATAGCGTCGCAGCGCACCGTCGTTGACCTCGATGAGCTGGTAGCGATAGGCGCCGCCGCTGCGCAGGTCCATCCACCACAGACGCAGCCGCCGTTTGAGGATGTTGAGCTTGCGCGCGATATAGGCTTTTCTCTCTTTGCCGCTGAGAATGGCGAAGTTTCCCCACAGAAACTCAAAGCGCTGCCACTGGAAGCGAACGGCCTCCTGGGGCACGTGCTCGCTCGCGCCGGCCCAATTCTGGGTGTCGAAGAGCGCGAGCAAGCCGACCTCCTCGCCCTGGGCGTGCAACTGCTGCGCCATCTCAAAGGCCAGCGTGCCGCCAGTGCAATAGCCGCCCAGGTAATAGGGCCCCTCTGGTTGCAGCGAACGAATTTCGTGTACGTAATGCGCGGCCATCTCGCCGATCTCGGTGTGGGGCGGATGGCGACCGTCCAGTCCCTGCGCCTGGAGACCATAGAAAGGTTGGTCCGGCCCCAGATGGCGCGAGAGATCGCGATAATAGAGGATGTTGCCGTCGCCGCCATGCACGCAGAAAAAGGGCGGTTTGGAACCGCCAGGCTGGATCGCGACCAGCGAGGTCCACGGCGGTTGCCAATGCTCCTGGCGCAGAATGTCGGCCAGTTGTTCGACGGTGGGCGCCTGAAAGAGAGTCGCCAGCGAGAGCGTCTTGCCAAAGCGCTCTTCGATCTGGGCAAAGAGGCGCACGGCCAGCAGCGAATGGCCGCCCAGCTCGAAGAAATTGTCGCGGATGCCGATGGGTTTGCGCCCCAAAATAGTTTCCCACATCTTGGCCAGTTGCAATTCCAGCGCATCCCTGGGCGCGACCAACGCGCCGGCCAGCTCCGGGCGAAGCTGGTCTGGGGCGGGCAACGCGCGGCGGTCCACCTTGCCGTTGGGACTGATGGGCAGCGCGTCCAGCGGGACAAATGCCGTTGGCAACATATAGTCGGGTAGCTGTTGGGCAAGAAAGCGATGCAGATCGCTGGTGGTCGATGTGTGGCTGCCAACGGGGACGAAGTAGGCCACCAGCCGTCGATCTTCGCCGGTCTTGCCCAACGTGATCACCGTCGCATCCTGTACGCCCGGATGCTGGGAGAGTACAGCCTCGATCTCGCCCAGTTCGATGCGGAAGCCGCGCACCTTGACCTGGTGGTCGATGCGACCTAGATAGTCTATCTCGCCGTCGGGCAACAAGCGCCCCAGGTCGCCGGTGCGATAGAGCCGCACCCCCGCTTCGTCACTGAACGGGTGGGGTACGAAGCTCTCCTTGGTCAATTCAGGCCGCTTCAAATAGCCGCGGCTCAGGCCGATGCCGCCGATGTAGAGTTCGCCCGGAACCCCTACCGGCGCCGGTTGCCGATTCTGATCCAGCAGATAGACCTGGGTATTGGCAATCGGTCGGCCCACCGGCGGGCGACGGCTGCCATCTTCGCAGACGCCAATCGTCGCGCAGACGGTCGCCTCTGCCGGACCATAGGCGTTGAGGAAGCGCCAATGTGCGTGCGCATTTTCGGTCCAGCGCGCCACAATGTCGGCGGAGCAGGCCTCGCCAGCCGAGACGATGGTGCGCAACGCCGGATATGCCTCCACCGGCAGGATGGCCAGCGCGGATGGGGGCAACGTCACCGTGCTGATCGCCTCTTTGGTCAGCAGCCGCGCCAGGGCCGGACCGGGCAGCATCTCATCGGGTTGGGCCAGGATCAATGTCGCGCCGGCCAGCAAGGCCATCGCCACCTCCGAGACCGCGGCGTCGAAGCTGAACGAGGCAAACTGGAGCACCCGGTCGCCGGGCAGCACATCGAAGGCGTCGATCTGCACCCTGGCCAGATTACAGAGTCCGCGATGCTCGACCAGCACCCCCTTGGGTTTGCCGGTCGAGCCGGAGGTGAAAATGACATAGGCCAGGTCGCTCAACGCGGCGCCGCCCCTCAAGATTCTGGTCGGAGTCCAGGTCGGCTGATTGTGCGGCGATCTGGGGCCATCCGTGTCGAGCAGAGAGTGTGCGCCGCCGACTGCGGCAACTCGGAGAGCAACCGCTGCTGGGTCAACAAAATTTGGGGAGCGCCCGACCCGGCGTCGGGCGCGATCTCGTCGAGCATAAAGGCCAGGCGCGCCGGCGGATAGCGGGGGTCCAGCGGCACATAGGCGCCGCCCGCCTTGAGGATGCCCAGCAAGCCGACCACCATCTCCAGCGAACGTTCGATGCAAATGCCGACCATCACATCCGGCCCGACGCCCAACCCGCGCAGATAGCGCGCCAACTGATTGGCGCGGTGATTGAGTTCACGGTAACTCAGCGAAGCAGCGCCAAAGTGGACCGCGACCGCGTCGGGCATCGTCGCCGCTTTCGTTTCAAAAACCCGATGGACAAGCCCCTGCAACGGCACGCCAGAGCCGACCTCGCCATCGAAACGGGTATCGTTCCACTCGGATAGGATCTGTTGGCGCTCAGCAGCGGTGAGGAGAGGCAGCTCCCCGATCTCTCTGTCCGGCTCGGCGACGATCGCGGCGAGCAGGGTTTCGAACGTGGCCGGCCATGCGCGCGATGGTCGCGGCGTTGAAGAGATCGGCGTTGTAGTCAAGCCATCCGCCCAGACCCTCGCGCCCGTTGACCATATCCAGCGTCAGGTCGAACTTGGACATGCCGCTGTCCAGCGGGAAGGACGAAACCGTCAATCCCGGCAATTCAATCGCCTGGGGTGCCTCGCTCTCCAGGGTAAACATGACCTGGAAGATGGGGTTGTAGCTAAGATCTCGGCTGGGCTGAAGGTGTTCCACCAGCTTCTCGAAGGGCAGACTCGCATGGCTGAACAACTCGGTTGCCGTCCCCCGCACCCTTCGCAAAAGTTCCCGAAAGGGAGGATTGCCAGAGAGGTCGGTGCGCAGGACCAGCGTATTGATAAACATGCCGACCAGCCCCTGCACCTCTGCTTCATCGCGATTGGCGTACGGGGTGCCGATGACCACATCTTCCTGACCGGAATAGCGCCAGAGCAGCGTGTCGAAGGCCGCCAGCAGGGTCATGAAGAGCGTCGCGCCCTCCTGCCGACCCAGCGTCTGCAAACCCTGGGTCAGGGCATGGCTCAAGGAAAAATAGTGACGGCCTCCCCGGAAGCGCTGGATCGATGGCCGCGGGCGGTCGGTGGGCAGATCGAGGAGCGGCGGTGCGCCGGCCAGCTTCTGCTCCCAGTAGGAAAATTCGGGTTGGATGTCCTGGTTGCGGAATTGCTGGCGCTGCCAACGGGCGAAGTCGGCATATTGAATGGTTAGTTCGGGCAGCGGGGGTGGGTCCAAAATGGGAAGTGGTTCGGCGGTTGCACCTTCCCGTTGCGGCTCGCGGTTGCCGTTGAAAGCCACATTCGCTTCAAGATAGGCCGAATAGAAGGTGGCAAGCTCGCGGCTGAAAACGCCGACCGACCACGAGTCGTTGACGATGTGATGGAGGGTGAGCAGAAAAGGCAGTGCTCACCATAGGCCGGGCGGTCGGCCTCCGTGCGTTCTGTCAAGGGGAAGAGCGTCACCCGCAAAAGCGGACCGTGGGCAAGGTCAAAGGGCTGTCGGACTTCGGCGGCGGCCATTTGGCGCGCCGCCGCCTCGCGCTCGTTGGCATCGATCTGGCGGCCATCGCCCACTTCGACGATGCGGACCGGCACGTACAGATCAGCGCGATCACCTGGACAGGCCGACCTTCGCGCTTGGCAAAGGTGGTGCGCAATGCCTCGTGGCGTGCGACGATTGCGTTGATGCTGGCCTCCAGCGCGGCCACGTTGAGTTGGCCGGAAAGACGCAGAGCCAGATAGTCGTTGTAATGCGCGCCCCCCTCCAGTTGATCCACGACCCAGAGGCTTTGCTGGGCAAACGAAAGCTCCAGCGGCGCATCTGGATCGCGTTTGGGGATGACCGGTTCCTGGCTGCGTTTGATGCCTTGCTCCGCCAGCATTTTTTCCAACAAGGCGCGCTTTTCGGCCGCCAATGCGCCAGAACCAAGCAGACTGTCCAGCGACACTAGATGCTTCCCCTTTCGGCCACCGGAGCAGGCTGGGCGACGGGCTTGCTCGC
>JAAUPU010000274.1 GCA_012032975.1 Caldilineaceae bacterium
TCTACCTCGACAACTTCGAGGAACGGCAGCATGTCAGGGACGAGGAGATCGACGACGGGCGCCAAGCAAGTGAGCCCCGGTCTGTCGAGACCGAGGCTCGCGGACGGGCCGTATGGACGAAGGACTCGTGTCGCCTAACGGTAGATGCTCTTGATCTCGCCCATAAAGTATTCCATGATATCGGCAAAGTGAACACCAACATGCGACCGGATGGACGTCCCTGCCACCGCCAGCGACGCAATCGACGGAAGCCGCCGACGAATACGCCGAATACCAACGGCGTCACCGGCGCCAAGTAATGAGTGTGGCAGCCCGTTCCTTGGATCAGACATGCCGTCAGGACAACGGCGAATCCCGCCAGAAAGAATTGAATTTTCCGATTGGACACCGCCAACGCCAGGAAAAATAACGCGGGCAACAGCGAAGGCGTTACATAGAACCCCCATTGCCGCAAAATCTTGCGCGCAACACTGCGTGAATCTTGCAAGTCGAACCATTGGTCGGAGAGCCGCGGCGGCTCGGTATACTGCTTCGTCCGGTAAAGGCTGCCGATCAGTTTATGTGTGAGCAGAAAGTCGCCGCCTTCCTGTTGCGTCCAGGCTTGATAGGGCAATTTCCAGACGCTCCCGGTTACGCGATGGTTGTACGTCGCCATCCATAGAAAATTGATCGCCAGCACCAAAATCGCCGGCACAATCAAACGACTCGCCACGTTCAGCGTCAATCGCTGAGATGGGCGGGCGAATCCAATCACCAGTGCAAAGCCGACGATCAGACCGGCGATCAAGCCTTCGTATGGGCGACTGTTGGCAAGAATGGACAACCCCAACGCGAGAATGATCGCATCGCCGGCTTGTCGTCTGCGGAGCAATCGTGGGAGTGCCCCAAAGATCAATCCGCCGCCTGTCATTGCGACCGCCCACCCAATACGATTGCCCCCAAAGGATCAACATGCCGTAACTGAAGGCGGCCAACATGCCGCCGAACAATGGCCCAGCGCGGCGGCATCCAGCCCTGGAACATCCAGCACATAACCCGCAAGCGCAAGCGATACTCAGCCAAACGCCGAAAATCGGCTGGCCCGTTGCCACCTGCCCCAAGGCCAGCACGAGCCCTTGTGCCGGCGGATACTTGCCCTGGTACGACGGCGATTGAATGACTTGGTAGGTATCAAAAAAATCCGCTAAAACGTGGGTCGGATTGGTCAAGCGGCCGCTGGCGAACGTATCGGCAGCCAGCAAATAGGCGAATTCGTCTTGCACGCCGGGGCGTCTCATGCAGGAAAATTGCAGCGCCGCGGTGCTCGAATTCAGCTACCCGCGGCGCTGCTGTCAATCGTTCAGACGCCGCTACGGAGGTTCTTGCCGAATCGTCGGATCCGGAAGCCGTGTGGCGCGCGCCAACGAAAGACTCGCCTCCCGTTGGCGATCTCGGTCGCCCAACGCGCCAGGTCGGGGTTCGACTCGACCCGGTTGGTGAGCTCCGCCAGCGGCGGCGGCGCCACCAGTCTTGGTGGACGAATGGTCCATTGACCTGGGACTGTTGGGCAGCCAAAAGGTGCTCAGCTTGATGACCGACCTGGCCATGGTGACAATCAGCGAACGGGCCTGGGCTGCCATCGACGAGGTGGGCTATGCGGGCTACGATGCATTGGCCCCCTGGCGCAACGGCGTGGCCGACCGCTATCTGCCCTACACACACAACTGGCACGCGATGGCCGGGCTGGAGGTATCGCTCGGCGAGTTGGCGCACGAGGGATGGGAGAATGTCTACGAGCGCCATCGACAGGTAGCCGCCTATTGTCGCCAGCGACTGGCCGCGATGGATGTGGCGCTGTTGCCAGACCGCGAGGAAATCTGTGCGCCGACCGTCACCGCGGCCCGGTTGCCGAACGGTTGGAGTTGGCCTGACCTGGATGCACGACTGCGCGAACGGGGCATGGTCGTGGCCGGGAGCTATGGTCCGCTGGCTGGTCGCGTCTTTCGCATCGGTCACATGGGCAGCCAGGCGGACATGGAGCTTGTGCGTCAGGGAATGGATCTGTTGGCAGAAGTGATCGGATGAAAGGATTCTTGCATGAACTTACAGTCATCGTATCGGGTCAATGGACCGAAAGTTGTCCACGAACTATTCGACGATGAAGCCGTGGTTGTCGATCTCGATTCCGGCAATTACTACAGCACGGAAGGTGTTGGCGCGCTGATCTGGCAGGCGATGCTGGCGGGCCAGAAGGGCGAGCAGATTGTCAGCGAGGTCCAGGCTCGTTACGAAGCCGACGATTCAGAAGCCCAGGTCGCCGTGACCCAATTCCTGGAAAGCCTTGAGGGGGAAGGACTCATCGTCGCCGTGGCCGCCGACAGTCAACCCGGCAATGGCGATGCGCTCCTCGGTCTCGGAGTTGCGCCAGCCGGGGGCCGCTTGCCCTTTGCTCCGCCATTGCTCAACCGGTTTACGGACATGCAGGATCTGCTGCTTCTGGATCCGATCCACGAAGTGGACGAATCCGGTTGGCCCAATTTACCTGGCGAACCGGCGTAGCGTCATGTCAGCGATGTGGAACGGAGTTAGAGCCATTGCTTGAAGCGCAAATCGCCGAGGGTGCGTCCGTTGACGAGCACCAGAGAGGGGAATATTTCTCTGCCGTCGAATCCGCGTTCTGGCAGGCAGCCCACAAGCGGGAAATGATCGAGCTTGATTTTCAGGTGGCCGGCCAGTTGCTCCGGCTGCATTTTGCAGGCAATGGCATGGCGCCGATCGTTGCACCCTCCTTCGATCACCTCGCGATCCCGCGCGCTGGATCCGACCCTGCATTCTCAGTTTTGATCTGGGACAGCGCCACAACCGGCATTTCGATGCCTTCACCGCCGTGGTCGGTCGATGCCTACAGCGCCCGCGGCGACATATTGGGCTACAATTCCGACCGGTATCGATCCGCCTACGCCGTGCATTGCGGCGCCTTCTATATCGCCGACATGGCGCGCAACCGTGCGATCTATTGGGTGCGCGATGCCGCGTTGGTCCCTGGCTATGAGCGTGGCAAACCCATGCGCCCAATCCTGAACTGGTGGCTGAATCGTCTGGATTGCCAGCTTGTCCACGGCGGCGCGGTTGGCACAGAGAACGGCGCCGCGCTGCTGGCGGGCAAGGGCGGGGCGGGTAAATCCAACAGCGCGCTGGCCTGTCTGCGGGCTGGCATGTTTTACCTGAGCGATGATTTCTGCGCCGTCCAGGCTGACCCGCCGCCCAAAGTGTACAGCCTTTTTGGCTCTGCAAAGCTGCATGTAAACGACCTGGAACGGCTGCCTTTCCTACGCTCTGAAGTCAGCAACCCGCACGAATTGCCAGAGTACAAAGCCGTTTTCTTTCTCAACAAGAGCTTCCCGAATCAAGTCGTTGCCGAAATGCCGCTGCGGGTTATCCTGCTGCCCCGTCTGTCCGGCCGAAGCCAGACGACTTGGGAAGACGCATCGCGCGGGGCTGCCCATCGGGCTTTGGCAGAGGTCACGCTGAACTACCTGCCTGGGGCCGGGCGAACGACCTTCCAGATCATCGCCCAGCTTGTGAAACGATTGCCCGCGTACCATCTCAATCTCGGCTCCGAAATAGACGGAGTCGCATCTGCCGTTGAACAGATCATCGACGAAGCTTGACAGCCATTGACCCAAACGCCGGTCGTATTGTTCATCTTTAACCGCCCCCAGACCACCGTACAACTCCTGGCATCGATCCGAGAGGTCCGGCCAGCGAAGTTGCTCGTGGTGGCCGATGGACCGCGGCCAGAGCAGCCAGAGGATGCGCAGAAATGCGCAGACGCTCGATCCGTCATGGAGCAGATCGACTGGCCTTGTGAGGTACAGACTGACTACTCGACCACCAATCTTGGCGTCAAGCGACGGGTGGAGAGTGGGCTGGATTGGGTTTTCTCTCGGTTCGAGGCGGCGATCATTTTGGAAGATGACTGCATCGCGGAACCCACATTCTTTGGCTTCTGCGATGAACTGCTTGCCCGATATCGAACCGATTCGGACGTCCTTTCGATTTCCGGCAACAACTTTCAATCTGGCCAACGACGGGGGGAAGCCAGCTACTATTTCTCTCGTTACAGCCACATTTGGGGATGGGCTACCTGGCGACGTGCATGGTCGCTCCACGATCCAGCCATGAGCCTATGGCCAGAGGCGCGCGCCGCCCGTTGGCTGGAATCCATCTTCGGGAGCGGACCCATCAGCCAATATTGGTCCTATATTTTCGAGACCAACTATTCATCCCAAGATTCGTGGGCCTACGCATGGATCTTCTCCTGCTGGCGACAAGGCGGCGTACATCTGTTGCCCAACCAAAATCTGGTTTCCAATCACGGCTTTGGACCCTCTGCTTCCCACACCACAGACCCCAACAGCCGATTTGCCAACATGCCCACGATGCCAATGGCATTCCCCCTGCTTCACCCGAACTCCAAAGCTGCCAATCACGTCGCCGACGCGTTCACCGAAGAAGTGATGTTCAGCGGAACGTTGAAGCAGATGCTCACCCGCGCCCGTCGCGCCGCGCATGGGCGTCAGCGGTCTGAACAACCATGACCACGGTGCGCATCGTTCACGTTCTGCAGGCGCTGACCCGCGGCGGCGCGTCACGCGCCATGATCGCGTCGGCCAAGTACTCTGCGCGGCTGGCTTCGTTTGGGCACGAGGTACTCTCGTTGGGCCGCGCCGAGGCGCGCGCGGTCGAGCTTGCCATCGATGCAGGCATGACGGTCTACGACCAGCCAGACCGGGATCTGCTCTGGGAAAAGCTGGCCGCAGCGGATATCGTCCAACTACATTTCTGGAACACGCCAGAACTGTACGAATTCATGCTTCAACCGTTGCCTGCCATGCGGCTCCTGATCTGGATTCAGATCGCCGGCGACCACGCGCCCCATATCGTGACAAGCGAATTGATTCGCTTCGCCGACTATGTTCTGGCCGGCTGCCCATACACGGCCAAGCTGCCGATCTTTGAAGAGTCGGATAGCGATTCGGCATCAACCCGCGCGGGATGGTCTGGATCGGCACAGACTTCGAGCGACTGGCCGGTCTACAAGCCAAAGCACATCACACGTTCAACGTGGGCTATATCGGCGCCGTCGACTTCGTCAAGATGCATCCAAACTTCGTGGCGCTGTGTGGCCGCGTCGATGTCCCAAAGGTCCGATTTCTTGTCTATGGCAGCGGCGGCGGCTTGGAGACCTTACGCCGTCAAGCCGAGGCATTGCAAGTGGCGAAGCGCTTTGAGTTTGGCGGCTACCTGGACGATATCAGACCGCTCTTGCAGCGTCTGGATATTTTTGGCTACCCGCTATGCGAAGGGACCTATGCGTCCGCAGAAATGGTGTTGCAAGAAGCCATGTTTGCCGGCGTGCCACCGGTGATCTTCGACTACGGCGGCGC
>JAAUPU010000275.1 GCA_012032975.1 Caldilineaceae bacterium
GCAACTCCGAAGGCACGCTGCACGCGCTCAACTATCAGCGTCAGGCAACCGACACGCCGCTGGCGGGCTTGATCCTTGCCGCGCCTCCGGGACGCCCCTTGCAAGCTGTGTTGCGCACACAATTAGCGGCGCAAATGGCCGCTTTACCCGATCCGGAAGGGATGATGGCACTGTACGATGAGGCGGTCGCCCGTTTTATCGCCGGTGAACCGATAGACCCCAGCCCCGACTTGCCGGAAGGTGTCCAGCAGCTTTTGCTTGGCTTTGAAGCGCCGGTCAATCTACCATTTACACGTGAACTGTTGGTGGCCGATCCGGCCGAATGGCTGGCGGCAGTCGAGGCGCCCGTCCTGATCCTGATCGGCAAGAAAGATATTCAAATTGATTGGGAACTGGACGGGCAGCCGTTGGAAGCGGCAGTCGCAGACAGAGAAACGGTGACCTTTGTCTATCCTGAAAATGCCAATCACGTGTTCAAATATGAGGAGAAACCGGCCGAAGACCTCACAGCCAACGATGGTGCGTCATACAACGTAGCCGGTCGTGTGCTGGACGACGAATCGCTTGCGATTATGCTTGATTGGTTGGCTGCACAGTAGCGGCCAAGGCTATGTCACAGACCGCGACTATGCACAGCAGACCGACCGTGCCAAAGCAACGCGCAGCCTCGATTTCAAGAAGTTGATTGAGATTGAGATGATTGAGCGGCAGGGACGAGGACGGAGTACGTATTATCAGCGGAAATGATTGCGGAGTAGATTCAAAATGCAGCCCGATATTTCAGGATACATTCGACAACCAATGGAGCACTGAAAATGACCCAAATAAACGCAACATTTGACACAAGCGGTGCGGCCAGAACAGGCGACGCCCCCACATTTATCGTGGCGGTGGAGCAAAATTTCCCTGCCGAAGAGCGCATTATTGAGGATAGCCTGGCCCCCAAAATTCTATCGCGCTCCTATCGATTCATGTTCAATCTGACCCGGCTACCTGCACTACGAAACTGGATGGTGCGCATCACAAATAATGCGGTTCAGGGTGGCTGGAGCGCCTTTCTGGTTCGCAAGCGCTATATTGATGATCGGCTTATCGAGGCAGTTGCCGAGCAACAAGTTGATGCTGTGGTCAACCTCGGCGCCGGCAATGATACGCGCCTCTACCGACTGCCCGCCCTTCAGACTATCCCCGCGTGGGAAGTCGATCAGGCCGTGAATATTGACCCCAAACGCGAGCGATTGCATAGGGTCTTGGGCGCAATACCCGATCACGTGACATTGGTCTCCATGAATTTCATGGAACAGAGCGTAGGTGATGTGCTGAGTGAACAGGGTTATTCGGGCGCGGATAGAACCTTTTTCATCTGGGAAGCTGTTTCACAATATCTGACTGAGCCGGCCGTTCGCAAGACCTTTGACTTCTTTGCCACAGCGCCTGCCGGCAGCCGATTGGCCTTCACGTACGTCCTCAAAGATTTTGTGGAAGGCGAAAATTTCTATGGCGATGAAAAACTTCATAAGCAATACGCCGGCATCTGGCATTTTGGCTTTGATCCCGCCCAGTTGGCGGATTTCCTGAACGACTATGGCTGGCGCCTAATCGAAGATTTGAGCTACGAGGAACTCGGCAATCGCTATGTGAAGCCGACTGGGCGGCAGCTTACCTCCATGCAAATTGAGCGCATGGTCTTTGCCGAAAAATTGTAAAGAATCGGGCTCTCTGAAGTTTTGTGTGGTCGACCGCCACCGAATCAATTCGGTGGCTGACATGGGAAACCCGCTTCAGCGGGTTGACGCTCGACGTTGACAACGTGCTTTAGCACGTTTCCCGTAGCAGGCGGCGAATGAATTCGCCGCTGCCGCCCGGCAATTGCTCAGAGAGCAGCATGATCACAGCGCTGCTTGATAGGTGTCAATCGTAATTTCAAGCCATCTATGCGGAGAAATGCGATGCCAGTGAGAACATACTTCGTCTACATCATGGCCAGCCAGAAGAACGGGACTCTCTATATCGGCATGACAAACGACCTTGTCCGGCGTGTGTACGAGCATAAAAATGATGCCCATGAGGGATTCACCCAAAAATACGGCGTTCACCGGCTCGTTTATTACGAATCGACGAATGATGTCACGGCGGCCATCACGAGAGAGAAGCGTATGAAAAAGTGGAAACGACAATGGAAGATCAACCTGATTGAGGAACGAAACCCAGACTGGAAGGATCTTTCAGAAGGCTTTTCGATAGCAATGGACCCCTGCCTGCGCAGGGGTGACAGAAGCCCGACCAGGGGCGACATGAGACACGACTGTCATTCCTGCGAAGGCAGGAATCCATTTTGTTGATCAAAAGGATACGCTAATGACCTACACAGTTCCATTCTCAGAACTCAACAAAGCCGACATCCCCACTGCCGGCGGCAAAGGCGCGAATCTGGGTGAGATGACCGCGGCGGGCTTTCCCGTGCCCGCGGGCTTCGTGCTGACTACGGAAGCCTATGATGCCTTTGTGCAGGCGCATGGCCTGCAACAACAGATCGTCGATCTGGCACTCAAGGCGGCGACAGACGATCCGCAATCCAACGAAGCGGCCGCGCAGAAGATTCGCGCCTTATTCATGCAGGGCGAAATTGAGAGGGATTTGGCGACCGAGATCACAACCGCCTATCAAACGTTGACGCAGAACGGCGACTCTTCGACAAGCTCGGACCACCGCAATGCCGTTGCCGTGCGCTCTTCCGCGACGGCCGAAGACCTGCCGGACGCAAGTTTTGCCGGACAACAGGATACCTTTCTCAATATTCAGGGGGAAGACGCGTTGCTGGAAGCAGTGAAGCAATGCTGGGCCAGTCTGTGGACCGCGCGCGCCATGGCCTATCGGCTGCGCCAGGGGATTGACCCGGCAAGTGTCAGCCTGGCTGTGGTCGTGCAGAAGCTCGTTGCCGCCACTTCGGCAAGCTCAGTGCAGGCTCTATCTTCCGGCATTCTCTTCACCGCCAATCCGGTCAACGGCGAGCGCGACCAAATTCTCATCAATGCAACGTGGGGCCTGGGCGAGGCGATTGTGGGCGGGCTGGTGACGCCCGACAGCGTAGTTGTCGATAAAACAACCCACAAAATCCTCTCTCGCGAGACTGCCGCTAAACCATGATGACGGTGCGGACGGCGATGGGGACAGAAGAGCAAGCCGTTCCGCCGGCGCAGCAAGGTCAACCTGTATTGGATGACGCAACAGCCCTCGCCTTAACCCGTTACGGCGCACAAATCGAATCGCATTACCATATGCCAATGGACATCGAATGGGCCATTGCCGACGGTGAGATCGCCATCCTACAGGCAAGACCCATTACCTCTCTGCCGGCCGCTCCGCTGAAAAATGTCGTGTGGGAACCGCCCACGCCCAATACGGCCTGGATGCGCCGCCAAATTGTCGAACACATGCCCGAACCGCTCTCGCCGCTCTTTGAAGACCTCTATCTGAAAGAGGGAATGATTGTCACGCTGAACGACTTGCTCGTCTCTTTGGGGTCTGTCGCCGATGTTCGCTTCGATCTTGCGGCATCATGGCCGCAAGGATTTGCCGACACGATCAACGGCTATGCCTACACGACCTCGACCGTCAATCTAAATGCGCAAACTATCAAGGCGGTTTTGAAGGTCTATCCGCGCATCTTCAGAATGCTCAAAATGCCCGCCTTTGATTGGGAAGGGCATGTGTTGCCCAACTATCAAGCCCTGATTGCGCGCTGGGGTGCGCTTGATTTGGATTCTGCCGAATCGACCGCCCTCCTGCAAGGCATCGGCGAAATGGCGGCCGCCGACAGTGGATATTGGTTTGGCTCCGCCGCCTATTTGGGGCTTTCACGATTCTTAGACTCCGTTTTCGACAAGCTGCTGAAGACGGTCTTCCGCGCTGGATTGCCGCAAACCGGTTTGGGCAGTTCCGCCTTTTTGCGCGGCTTCGACTCCAAAGCGCTCGATGCCCAAGCCGACATGGAGCGCATCGCCGACGCCATCCGCGCATCCGGCTCCCTGCGCGATCTCGTTCTCAACACGTCCGCCAATCAACTGCAAACCGCCCTCGCCAACCATCCCGACGGGCAACCTGTGCTGGAGAGCATCAACGCCTACATCGCGGCCTATGGTCATCAAATCTACAACCTCGATTTTGTCGCGCCGACACAGGGGGAAGAGCCGCAGCCCATCTTCCTGAGCCTCAAGGCGTTGGTCAAAAATGCGCCCGCGCAACCCGTGCGGGAGCGACAGGCGCAGATGGCGGCCGAGCGGGATGCGCTCGTCGCACAGACGGCGCAGGCCCTCAATCCCGCCTCGCGCCGCTTGTTTGCGTGGGTCTGGAAATGGACAAAACAGTTTGGCCCTTATCGTGAACACGTCATGTTCTACATGGGCGCGGCGTGGCCGACGGTTCGCAAGCTGGCCCATGAACTGGGACAACGGCTGACGAGAGCGGGCGTCATCGCCCAGCCTGACGACATTTACTATCTAAAAAGCAGCGAGATCGAGGCGGCATTCAACGCAGGGGAGAACGGGTCTACACTCAATCTTGCAGACCGAGTGCAAGAACGACGCGATCTGCGCGAGAGTCGCAAACTGCTCACGCCACAGTCCAAAGTGCCCAAACAGTCCGCCATTGCAATCGGGCCGTTTAAGCTCACCATGTTTGAGCCGACGCCATCCGACGCCGCCGAAAACGACGGTCCCGTCTTGGCCGGTTACGCCGTCAGCACCGGGCGCGTGACCGCCCCGGCCAGCGTCATTCGCTCGACGGCAGATTTTGACAAGATGGAGGACGGATCGATTCTCGTCTGCACGACAACGACTCCGGCGTGGACGCCGCTCTTTTCGCAGGCCGTCGGCCTGGTCACCGATGTCGGCGGCGCGCTGGCCCATGGTTCCATCGTGGCGCGGGAATACGCATCCCCGCGGTGATGGGGACCGGCGTGGCGACCGAACGCATCAAACCGGGCATGATGCTGACGGTGGATGGAGATGCAGGCACGGTGACCTTGCTTGATGAGGAGGACGCAACGACAGGGGAAGCAGCACTGGCCCCGCCCGCAGCGACAGGGCGCAAGAAGATCGCGACGGCGTTGGTTGTCGGAATCGCCGCGTTTATCATCTGGCGTAGGCGACGCCGTCGCCGTAACGGGGAATGAGCGGCGAGTATTTGCTCATTCCAGAATCGCAGCCAATCGTCCACTGCTTCTACCCCGGCAGCAGTTGAAGGCCATCTGCGCGATATTGCTCGATTCTCTTCTCCTGGGTGATGAGCGTATAGCCATATATCATGGCCTGCCATATGAGCAGACGGTCCAAGGGATCTCGATGGTCATCTTTCTCTTCTCGCCAAAGCTGATGGCGATCTCTTCACCAGCCCGCACCTGCTCCATGATTTCTGAGAAGCGAGCTT
>JAAUPU010000276.1 GCA_012032975.1 Caldilineaceae bacterium
AGTGCGCGACGCCGCCGACAAAGCCACCCTCCTCGGCGCCGGCAAGGTGGAGGAGTTGGCCACGCTGCAGCGCCTCCACCAGGCGAGCGTCGTCGAAGATGACGACGACCTCACACCCAGCCAGCAGCGCAATCTCGAAAAAGCTCTGGGCGTCAAGGTCATCGATCGCACGCAGTTAATCCTCGATATCTTCGCTCATCGCGCCCGCACCCGTGGTGATCAAGAAAGAGCGTCGCGAAAATCGCTTGCTGTTCAACGAATCGTTCATTACCTGTCCTCCTGCTGATTGTGAAAGGTGGTTAAAAGTGTTGACGGATGTACTACTGGCTGTACTGCACAAAGGCATTCAGCCACGAATGACACGAACTTCCCCTCTGGGGCAGACAAAGCAATTCGTGCTCATTCGTGTCATTGGTGGCAAAGAGGGCTTTGTGCAGCAGAGTCACCGTTCCATTATGCAGCCCAAAGGCCGTAGATGGCAAGCGTGTGGGTGCAAGGTTGATGGAGCGCGGAGGTCGTCCCAGTCTGGGAGACATCCTTTGCGCGCACTTTGAACGTGGCCTCGACCTCGATTATCATGGTGGTGACTGATCATCTGACTCAGTCGATTGGATCACCCATCTTCCCATCGCACCCACAAGGAGAGCTCTGTGAAACTTCAAGGATCGACTGCCCTCATCACCGGCGCCACAAAAGGCATCGGCCGCGCCATCGCGCTGGCATTTGCCCGCGAGGGCGCACAGATCGGCGCGACCGGTCGCAACGCAGAAGAGCTGGCTTCGCTGGCGGACGAGGTGACGGCGCTGGGCGTTGCTTGCAGCACTGTCGTGGCCGATCTCGCCCAGCGAGAAGCCGTCGATCAGGTCTATCAACAGGTGACGGGCGAGATCGGCGAGATCGACATCTTGGTCAACAACGCGGGCATGGGCAGCAGCGCCAACCCAAAGCCGGTGGTCGATTTTGACGACGACTTCTGGGAGACCATGCTCTATGTCAACCTGACCGTGCCCTATCTGCTCTGCAAGCGGGTGTTGCCGGGCATGTTGGCGCGCCAACAGGGGCGCATCATCAATGTATCGTCGATCAACGGCAAGATCGGCTCGCTGCACGGCGCATCGTATGCGGCCAGCAAGCATGGCCTGCTTGGGTTGACGCGGACCCTGGCTGCCGAGGTCGCCAAGGACGGCATCACCGTCAACGCGATCTGCCCAGGGCCGGTGGCGACGCTGGTCAACGACATTCGCATGGACTATGATGCTGAACGGCTGGGCGTCGCCCGTGCGGAACTGGAAAGCCGGGTCACGCCGATGGGCAGGCGTCTGCTGACAGAGGAGATCGCCCCATTGGCCGTCTATCTGGCCAGCGCGGAGTCCGGCGCGATGACCGGTCAAGCGATCAACATTGACGGCGGTGTCCTGATGACGGGGTGAATTTTCAGACTGATGGAGGAAAGGGCAGGTGTCATCGGTGAACTGCTCGAACTGTGGCACGGTGAATCGTGTCCAAGCCAAATTTTGTCAACAGTGCGGCCACGTCCTGGCGGACGCCTGCCCACAGTGTGGCGTGCGCACGCCCGATGGCGCGCTCTATTGCGATCAGTGCGCCTTTCCCCTCGCGGTGGACCGACGGATTTATTGGCCCATTCCCCTGCCACTTCAACCCAGACGCCAAGCCAAATCGATTGAGCCGCTGCAGTCGGTCGCGCTTCCGATCGCATCCTCGCGGCCGATCGACGCGCCGATCGACCTCATCCTGGCGCGGTTCTTGCCGCGCGAACTGGCGGCCAAGCTGGAATCGGCGCGCAGCCAGGCCGCGATGGTGGGCGAGCGCCGCGTCGTCACCATGCTCTTCTGCGATGTGAAAGGCTCGACCGCGGCCGCGGAACAGCTCGACCCGGAAGAGTGGAGCGAGGTCATCAACGGTGCGTTCGAGCAGATGATCAAGCCGGTCTACAAATACGAGGGGACGGTGGCGCGGCTGATGGGCGACGGGATCCTTGCCTTCTTCGGTGCGCCGATTGCCCACGAGGATGACCCGCAGCGTGCAGTGCTGGCCGGTCTGGAGATCGTGGCAGGTGTTCAGAAATATCGAGAGGTGACACTGGCGCGCTGGCGCCTGCCGGTGGATGTGCGCGTGGGCATCAACACGGGCAGCGTCGTGGTGGGTGCGGTGGGTTCGGACCTGCGCATGGAGTACACCGCGCTGGGCGACGCCATCAACCTGGCCGCGCGCATGGAGCAGACGGCCGAGCCGGGCACGGTGCAGATCGCGGAGGAGACGTACAAGGTGGTGGCACCGCTCTTCGATGTGGAAACGCTAGACGCAATCGAGGTCAAGGGCAAAGCAGAACGGGTGCGCGCCTACCGTGTTCTGCGAGGGAAGGCGGAGCCGGGAAGATTGCGCGGCATCGAAGGGCTGGAGTCGCAGCTTGTTGGTCGCAGGCAGGAGGTCGAGAATTTGCAGCGGGTGCTCGGCCGGCTGGAGCAGGGGGTCGGCGCCATCGTGCTGCTGGTCGGCGAGGCCGGCATTGGCAAGAGTCGGTTGGTGCGCGAGGCGCGCTCTGCGCTGCCCGGCTTCGCACTCACCGCGGGTTGGTTTCAACTCACCAGCCCCTCGTATGCAGAGCACCAGCCGTACAGCCTGCTGCGCAGCTTACTCGAGTGCCTGGTTTCGGCGCCGCCGGCAAGCCGTTATGAGGTGTTGCAGCCGCGCCTTGCCGAACTGGTCGAAGAGCTGGAGGAGGAACGGCGCAAACGCGCCTGGCAGGTGCTCGATATGCTCTTCGGCCAGTCTGCCGAGCTGGAAGGTGAAGCCTTCCGCGCCGAGTTGTTCGCTGTGCTCCTGGAGCTGATCGAGCGCAAGGTGTCGGGCAGAAAGGTCGTCCTCAGCGTTGACGATGCGCACTGGAACGACGCCGGCTCGATTGACTTTCTGGGCCAGCTGTTCAGCCTGACCGAAAGACAGGCGCTGGTCTTGCTCTGCACGCTGCGCCCGGATCGCGAAGCGCCGAGTTGGCGGCTGCGCGCGCTGGCGGAAAATGGCTTCTCCCACCGCCTGACGTTGCTCACGCTGCAACCGCTTTCTACCGGGGAGAGCAGAGCGTTGATCGATACATTGCTCTCGTCGGTAGAGCTTCCAGATGCTTTGCGCACGCGCATTCTCGCCAAAGCTGGCGGCAATCCCTTCTTCGTCGAGGAAGCTGTACGCGCCCTGATTGAAATGGAGGTCGTGCGCTGGGACGAGGAACGCGCGTCGTGGCGCCTGACGCGACCGGTGGACGACATCGTGATTCCAGACCATGTCCAGGCGCTGCTGGTTGCCCGCATCGACCGCCTTGAGGAGAAGGTGCGGCGCACCTTGCAGCTGGCTTCGGTGATCGGCCGCTCGTTCTACTACCGCGTGCTGCAAGCCGTCAGCGCAGGGGACGTCACGCTGGACGGCCAACTGACCATCCTGCAACAGGACGAGATCATCAACGAGGCCGCAAGGCTCCCGGAGCGAGAATACGAATTTCGTCATGCGCTGACCCAAGAGGCGGCCTACAACATGATCCTGGTCAAGCAGCGCCGCGACTACCATCGGGTAGTCGGGGAGGCGCTGGAATCGCTCTATCCCGACGACGCCCTGGCGCTATCGCCTGCTCTCGCACATCACTTCGACGCGGCCAGCCGGCCCGATCGTGCGATACCCTACTACATCACGTCGGGCGGCATTGCGCGTCGGATGTATGCCCTGGCCGACGCGGTGACCTACTACCGCCGCGGTCTGGAGATGGCCTTGCAGGACCGCGTGGCCACGACCGAACAATTGGCTCTTCTCTTCACCGAACTGGCCCGCACCTATGAACTGGACTCGCGATTCGAGGAAGCGGACGCGCTCTACCGGCAGATGGAAGCACGGGCGAAAGAGGACGCCAACGACGCGATGTTGCTGGATGCACTCCTGGGCCGGGGCAAGCTGCGCGCGACGGTCACGCCCCTCTTCGACCCGAAGGAGGGGCGCACCATTTCCGGGCGCGCACTGGAGTTGGCCCGGCAGGCGGGGAATCGCGTCGCCGAAGTGCGCGCTCTCTGGAACCTGGCCAATTGCGAGCGGTTCGTCGGCACCAATTCTGCCAAGGCTATCGAATACGGCGAAGAGGCGCTCGCCATTGCCCGCGATCTGGGTCTGCGGACCGAAACGGCCTATCTGCTCCACGATCTGTCGGATACGTATGGCCAGCGCGGGGAATTCGAGAAGGGCGATGAGGTCATCGTCGAGGCAGCCGCGCTGTGGCGTGAGTTGGAAAACCGGCCCATGCTGGCAGACAGCCTGACGACGAGATCGATCTGGGCAACCATGAGGGGCAACTACAACGACGCGATCGCGCTGACGGACGATGCCTACCAGATCAGCGTCGAGATAGGCAATCCGTGGGGTATCGCCTATAGCCGAGGCTTCTCTGGCGTGCCTTCGAGATCTCGGCATGTTCGATGAAGCCATAGCGCGTCTCAGCGAAGGTGCAGAGCTGTCGGAAAAAGCGGGCTTCCTGATCGGACAGATCTACCCGCGCTTGATGCTGGCGCTCACCTATACCGATCTCGGTGCGATGCAGAAAGCGCGGGCCGTCGCCGAGATTGCCCACAGCGTTGCCAGCGACAAAGTAGGGCAATTCTCCGATGCGGCGATCGCTGTACTCGCCGAAGTCTGTGTACGATCCGGAGATCTTGAGCGCGGTGTGGCGCTGCTCCAAGAGCTGAGCTCTGATGTAGCGAAGAGCGATTTGTTCCTTGCGGCCTACGTCTATGCCGCTACTGCCGAGATTGCCCTGTACAACGGCGATTACGCGCGGACGCTCGAACTGGCTGAGGTAGCGGCAGAGCGGGTTTCGTACGTTTCCGGCCGCATCTTTACGCCGGAACTCGCGCTCTATTCTGCAGCGGCGTTGGCTGGCATGGGTGAAACCGATCGGGCATTGCACGAGTTGGCTGATGGCCTGCGCATCGCCAAAGAGATCTCCAACCGGCGCGTCCTCTGGCAGATCGCGGCCATGCAGGCCGCTCTGCTTGCGCAGGTGGGCGACATGGAGGCCGCAGAGGCGAGCCGCGCAGAGGCGAGCGAGGTCGTTGACTTCCTCCTGGCGCACCTTTCCGATCCAGCGTTGCGCGACTCTTTCTTGAATTTGCCCGCGGTGCGCAGCCTGCGCGAAAGAGAAACGAACACACGCAACGAGATCGCCTAGATCAGGGAGCGACAGAGCATGATGGCGCATTCCGTGTACGTGCTGCGATCACATGCAGGGAATCTTCTCTCGCAGATCGGCGCCGACCCCAACGACGATGAATCCACCCGTTCGCAGAAGCAGATCCTGGCCGGCCTTTCGGGGTCGCGGTGTTCAGCATCATCCCGTGGATCACGATATTCGTCTACTTTGGCGAAC
>JAAUPU010000277.1 GCA_012032975.1 Caldilineaceae bacterium
TGACGGCGGTCTGGGGCTGGACCATCGAGCGGCTCGCCTACCGGCCGTTGCGCGGCTCGTTCCGTCTCGCGCCGCTGATCACGGCGATCGGCGCTTCCTTTTTCCTTCAGTACACCTTCCGCGGTCTCTACGGATCTGGCTTCAAGTCCTACCCGGAGGTTCCCGGTTTGCAAGGCACCGTCTCGATCCTCGGCTTCGATATTCCTGTTGTGCAGATCGTGGTCTTTGTGGCTGCGCTGGTTCTGATGCTCTGCCTGTACTGGATGATCGAACGGACCAAGATGGGCAAGGCCATGCGCGCCGTCTCCGAGGACAAAGAGGTTGCCCGTCTCATGGGCATCGACATCGACAAGGTAATCGTCTTTACTTTTGCGGTGGGGGGGCGCTCGCTGGCGCGGCGGGTGTCATCAACGGGATCTACCGGCCCCAGGGCGTCAACTTCTTCATGGGCTTCTTCCCCGGCATCAAGGCATTTACGGCCGCGGTGTTGGGCGGCATTGGCAGTGTGCCGGCGCCTGCTCGGCGGGCTTTTTCTGGGCATCATCGAAGCGATCGGTCCCAATCTGGTTCTGGACGGCCTGGGTATTCCCGCCGCCAACCAGCTCAAGGATGTGATCTCCTTCACGATGCTGGTCTTGGTGCTGATCTTCCGGCCCCAGGGCATTCTGGGTGAACGACTTTCAGAGAAGAAGGCATGACCATGGCAGAGACTGCACCCGTAAGCTGGCGCACGCTGGCAAATTTTGGTCTGCTTGCTGGTCTGACGGTGGTCTACACCGGCTTGATCGGCATGCTCGAGGTCTTCAGCGGCCGCGAGCTGATCAGCGGCGTGATCACGTTGGGCCAGGTTCTGCTCTTCACACCGCCGCTGCTGGCCGGTTTTCTTGCGGCCCGCCGCAGCCGCACCGCGTCTGGTCCGGGCCGCGTTCTGGCCGGTGGCGCGTTCGTGGGGTTCTGTGCGGGTCTGCTGCCCGTGTTGCTGGTGATCTTGATCAGCAACTTCGACATCCGCAGCATGTTTGTCCACGCATCGCCGGCATTGGTCGATCTGCTGACTTTTGGGCAGGGCACAGTCGTTGGCAGCTTGATGCTGTGGGCTTCGTTCATTTTGCTGAGCATGGCCGGCGCGGGGTACACCTATCTACCCGCCCTTTTGCAGAAAGCACTGGTCACGGCGACGTTGTGGGTTCTGGGCATTGGGTTGCTCAGCGAGCTATTCATCCAGATCCTCCGCCCGCTGATCGGACCGACCGGTGTGCGCACGATCTTTGCGCGCGATGCGCTTCAGCCGTTGCCTGCGCTGGTCATCTTCGTGCTGGTGGTGATCCTCACCTATGTTTGGTCCTATCGACGCACGGCGGTCCGAACGCGAATCTCGGCCATGAGTCCCAGCCAGAAGAGTCTGGCCAAGCGGACTGGAGCCGGACTGGGAGGCATCGTCTTGCTCCTGCTGCCCTGGGTGCTTGGGGTCTACCTAAGCGAAGTCATCGCCAACGTGGGCTTGTACGTGTTGATGGCGCTGGGCCTCAACATCGCGGTGGGGCTGGCCGGCTTGCTCGACCTGGGCTATGTGACCAATTTTGCTGTCGGCGCCTACGTGATGGGCGTCTTTACTTCGACAGGTCCGCTGGGTCGTGGCGAGCTAGATTTCTGGCTGATCCTGCCCATTAGCGTGCTGGCGGCCATGTTCACCGGTTTCCTGCTGGCCTTGCCGGTCTTGCGGATGCGCGGCGACTATCTGGCCATCGCCACCCTTGGCTTTGGCGAGATCATTCGTATCCTGGCGCTCTCGGACTGGCTGGCGCCGTTGATCGGCGGTGCGCAGGGCGTACTCTTCATCCCCAAGCCGCAACTGGCCAACTACGTCTTTGGCGGACCCCAGCAGTTCTATTACATTATCCTCGCGGCCTGTCTGTTGATGCTCGTCGTATCGATGAGGCTCAACAACTCGCGCAGCGGGCGTCAATGGATGGCCATGCGGGAAGACGAAGACGCGGCCGGCGCGATGGGCATGGACACAACCGTGGCCAAACTGCTGGCCTTTACCCTTAGCGCAGCCAGCGGTGGCCTGGCCGGGGCAATCTTTGCCAGCAAGCTTGGCACGATCTTCCCGCACAGTTTCAGCCTGCTGATCTCCATCAATGTACTGAGCATCATCATCGTCGGCGGTATGGGCAGCATCCCGGGCATCTTTGTGGGTTCGCTGGTGCTGATCGGCCTGCCCGAACTGCTCCGCGAGTTTTCCGAATATCGCTTGCTGATCTACGGTATCTTGCTGATCGTTATGATGCTTGCCCGACCGGAAGGGCTATGGCCGTCGGCAGTGCGCCGGCGCGAGTTACACGCCGGAGAAGCCGCGCCCTCGGGCGCAGGAGATAAACCCATGAATGACAACGGCGACAATATCCTCGTCGCAGAGCAGGTGACCAAACGTTTTGGCGGACTTGTGGCCGTCAAGGAGGTGGACTTTGTCATCCCGCGCGGCAGCATTGTCAGCATTATTGGTCCAAATGGCGCGGGCAAGACAACCTTTTTCAACTGCATCACAGGCTTCTATTCTATCGACGACGGCGAGTTGCTCTTTGAAGAGAAGCGGCTGAATGGACGCTCCACGGACCGGATCACGCGCATGGGCATCGCCCGCACCTTCCAGAACATCCGTCTCTTTGGCAACATGACGGCCATCGAGAACATCATGGTGGGTCAGGAAGCGCATCTAAAATCGAGCTGGTTGGGCGCCATCTTCGGCACGCCGTCCACGCGGCGCGAGAATGAATATTCCGAGGGAGAAGCGTGCCGTCTGCTGGAGTTTGTCGGTTTGCGCAATAAGGGCGATCTATTGGCCAGGAATCTTGCCTATGGCGATCAACGGCGGCTGGAGATCGCCCGCGCGCTGGCCAGCAAGCCAAAGCTGCTCCTGCTCGACGAACCCACCGCCGGCATGAATCCCCGTGAAACCGCCCAGACCACTGAGTTTATCCGCCAGCTGCGCGACGAGCTTGGCATCACCATCCTGCTGATCGAGCATGACATGCGCGTGGTGATGGGCATCTCCGAGCGGATCACGGTGCTGGACTATGGCCAGAAGATCGCCGAGGGTTCCCCAATTGAGATTCAACAGAATCCGCGCGTGATCGAAGCCTATCTTGGGCGAAGCATGGCCGACGGTCCGGCATCCGACAGCATGGCATCCGAAGAGAGAGCAGCCCAGCCAGCATAGCTGGACCGCACCTACATCTTGCAGAATTTCAAGAGGCTGGACATATGGCATTGCTTGAAGTCGACTCGATTCACGCCTTCTACGGAAATATCCATGCGCTCAAAGGCGTCTCGCTTGTCGTGGAAAAGGGAGAGATCGTCTCTCTCATCGGTGGCAACGGCGCCGGAAAGACGACCACCTTGCGCTCGATCAGCGGTCTGCTCACCCCGCGCACGGGAACCATCCGCTTTGACGGTGAAGACATTGTCCAATGTCCCGCACACACGCTGATCACCAAGGGAATCTCCATGGTGCCGGAGGGTCGCGGCGTCTTCTCACGGATGAGCGTCCAGGAGAACCTTGAAATGGGCGCTTACCATCGCAACGATAAGCAGGCAATCAAGGAAGACATTGAGCACTCCTACACGCTCTTTCCACGGCTGGGCGAACGACGCAAACAGGTGGCTGGCACCATGAGCGGTGGGGAACAACAGATGTTGGCGATGGCGCGCGCACTCATGTCGCGGCCCAGCCTAATCTTGCTGGACGAGCCGTCGATGGGGTTGGCGCCGGTGCTGGTCGAGATGATCTTTGCCACCATCGAGGAGATCAACCGCAGCGGCACCACCGTGCTGCTGGTCGAGCAGAACGCGCATATGGCATTGCACGTCTCCCATCGCGGCTATGTGCTCCAGACCGGGGAGATCGTGTTGAGCGACTCGGCCCACGCGTTGCACAGCAATCCAATGGTCCAGAAAGCTTACTTGGGCATGGATTGATCTGGATCCGGGCATCCGCGCCCGCACCTTGCCGCGAGACACCTAATAGGCGCGTCAACCCGATGCGCAGACGGAAGTCATACTCCGTACGCTCGTGGCGCACGGGTTGTGCGCAACGCGTCAGAGAGTCATCACATGTGTTCAGCAGTGAAGATCGATTTGGAACGGAACAAGGCGTCGGTCGTGGCCTTCTACGACCTCATGTTCAATCAATGCAAGCCCGCCGAAGGCATCAATCGTTATGCCGGTGCTATCTACAGACAGCACGCATCGATATCTTCAGGCTCGACGACAACGGCAAGATCGTTGAGCATTGGGATGTCCTTCAGGTGATCCCTGAGAATCCAAAGAACGACAATTCGATGTTTTGATCTACACCCGGTTCTGATCTACATCCGGTGTGGACTTGGGTGTGGTCAGTTTATGTGGCGTCTCGCGCCGACCTTCGACGAGCAGATGCACTATCTGCACAGTGGGCGCTCGACATGGCGATCCGTCAAAGTCGATGGGGGAAAATGATGCAACAGCGTATCCGAGTCACGACCGATGGCCGCTTTCTGCAATATGAGAACGGCGCACCTTTTTTCTACCTCGGCGATACTGCATGGGAACTATTCCATCGGCTGAACCTGAAAGAATCGACCGACTATCTGGCCAACCGCGCCGCAAAGGGCTTTTCGGTCATTCAGGCTGTGGTGCTGGCCGAGGTGCAGGGATTGGATGCGCCCAACGCCAACGGCGACTTGCCACTGTTGGGCCGGGATCCGACCCGACCCGACGAGGCCTACTTCCGCCATGTCGACTCGGTGGTCGCCAAAGCCAACGAACTGGGTCTGGTCATGGGCCTGTTGCCGACCTGGGGCTCCCACTGGAAATCTGCTGGCTCAGGCGCAAATCCGATTTTCACGCCAGACTCGGCGCGTGCCTATGGCCGTTTCTTGGGTGAACGTTATCGCGAAGCCGACCTGATCTGGATTTTGGGCGGTGACCGCAACGCTGAAAATCAGGCGGAACGGGAGATCATTCACGCCATGGCCCAGGGATTGTCCGAGGGCGATGGCGACATGCACCTGAAAACCTACCACCCCATCGGGCCAGGGCGTTCGTCCGAGATCTTCCCCGATGCGGATTGGCTGGATTTTCACATGTGCCAGACGTCCCATGGCGCACATGACCATGACAATGGTCATGCCGATGGTGAAGATCACCGCCTGCCCGGCATTGAGGATGGCGAGCGAGGTGTAGGCCTGCGTCGAGGAGCGCTCATAGACCGCCATGGCGCCATCAAAACGCATGGTCTCGCGCCGGTCGGCCCCGAAATATTTCACCGTCTCGAAATTGAGCAGCGAATCCACCGCCTTGGAGCTGGCGTCGTTATCGCTCTCGTTCATGCTGCGGCGGATGCCGATGCGCCATTCCGTCGTCTTGTAG
>JAAUPU010000278.1 GCA_012032975.1 Caldilineaceae bacterium
CGCATCCAGAAGATGGACGAAGCCGTGATAATTTTCAGACACGCTCTGCATCGCACGCCAATACAAAGCATACACAACCAGATCGCCGGGTCGAACCACAATCGGAGAAGAGAGAGGCAGATGATCGTCGGCCTGCGCGTCGGAATAGATCGCCACATCGTATCTGTCCAGAACGATTTCGTCACCAAAACGAATGTCCATGGAGGACGCGTCAGCGACTGCAAGAGTCGGGACCGCGTTGACCGGTATACTTCCCACAGGCTCGAACCGGCTCTGGCTGCGATCTGACGCATCCTCAGCCATTAACGACAACGCAAAGCGCAGATCAAACTTACCAGAGGCCAATCCAGGCGGCAACTTCATCTGGTAGGCGTCGTCGACCAAAATGCCCGGCGCCCAGGTGTGAGCGCGCGCCACACTATACACGGGACGCGCGTTGACTTCGCTCACGATTTCACCTGTACTGTCTATCAATTGCCAGCGGACTCTCAAATCCGGCGGTGTCGCGTGGGTACGCCAATAGGGATAGATCAACAATGCGTCATCCGCCGCCTGGCGCGTACGAACCCCCAGCAATTCGAGGCCGTGTTGGATTTCCGCCTGGGCTTGGAGAAAGTCGGCAGATCGCGATGGTAGCCGGCCCGATGTCGCCAGAAGTGCGCCCGCGGCCAGGAAAACAGGGACGATCGCCAGCACATACTGTCGCCGACTGGCGAAAAACAACGCGAGCGCCAACAAGACGCCCAGGCTTAGCCAGGCGGCCCACTGTTGCAGTTGTGTGCCTCGCCAGGCAACGGTCAGTCGATGCTGGCCCGCAGGCAGGTCGACGGCGAGCAAGCCCTTGTCTGACGAAGGATAGACATCCAAGGGTGATAGACCGTCCAACATGGCCTGCCAGCCCGGAAAATAGAAGCTGCCAAGATGCAACGTGACCGGCGCGGGCGCATCGACTTGGGCTTGGATTTCAAAGGGATCCGCGGCGAGTAGATCGATTGCAAGATCGATGTCTGTCTCAGGCAGATTCGGCCTGGCCTCCGGGTTGATTTCCTCCACCCAGCGCGGCATGAACTCGTAGGTCGAGCTGGTGCCGAGGAGGCCATTCTGGGCCTCAAAGGGCGCAAGACTGGATGCGCCCAGCGTCAGCCGATTGACCGGGTCCGGCGTCAGTAAGTCTGCAGGCAACCGGTGCCCCAAAACGACGACAGCCAGCAACATGGCCGTGCCAACCGCATTCCACAACGGCGAAGGCAGACGCGCGATGATGCCGGTCGCCAGCAGGGCCAGTGCCAGGCTAACAATGGTCAGCAGTCGCCACGTGAACTGGATCGATTTGAGAATGTCGTGGCTCAGCCAAAACGGCAACGTCCAACTCCCGATGGCCAGGCCAGCAACCAGGGCCACCATCGCCCAAAACCACCACTCGGCGGAACGCGGTTTGACCAACAGAAAACCCAATGCAGCCAACGCCACTTGAAGCACACCAACCTGGAAAGGGATATTCAGCGTGTATTCAAACGGCAAGTTCAGATCGAGAAAATTCGACCAGGTCCAGACGTTGTCGCGTAGAAAAGCGGCCGCGATCTCGTAGGCCGTCGTGGCGAGATAGCGCCGCTCCACGATTACCGGCAGCCAGAAGAAAGCGCTGATCCCCATCGCGGTCAGCAGAGCCGCGCCGCCCCAGATAGGCTGCATAAAGTCGCCGTGCCGTGGACCCGTCCGCCAGTACACGAACATGTAGATCGCCAAGACTGGTGTGACCAGCAAGAGCGTGATGTTGTGAGTCAGCGCCAACCCGGCCAACAACAGGCCCGCAGCCAATAAATAGCGAGCCGGGCGCCGCCCTGCATCAAACGTCGGAAACTCCAAAAGACCCAGGGCAGCAATGCCTGCGCAGCCACTTCAGCCAGTGCTCCACGCATGTACATGTTGGTCAGCAGATAGGGCGAGTACATGTACATCACGCCGGCCAGCAGCGCTGCCCAGGAACGGCTGCGCCGATCTCCGTCGGTGAACAGATCCCAGACAAGCAGATACATGCCGAAGCCGGCGACCAAGACAAAAGTGGCAAAAGTGGTCAACAACGCGGGAATGTAGGCAAGACCTGCCAGACGAAACGACTCAGCGACGTAGTAGCTGCCGGGCGCGTAAAAGTGGAAGAGCGGATAGCCGAGGCCCAGCACCATCTCTGGAACCCACCGTGGGTAGAAGACGCCCTGGCGAATGTGGTCGTCCAGCACCACCAGCCGCAGCAGATGAAGCAAGCCATCGGCCGATGTTGGCAGGCCGACGACCCGGAAGGGCCAGAGCAGAGGCCCGGCCAAGAGTATGAGCGCCGCCCAAGTATATGGCTCTACGAGCGCCAGCAGATCTGTCAGGCTCGCTTTGAATCGGGGGCTGATTGCATTCATTGCACGTGAAGTTCGGTCAGTACGACCACATCGTCGACAAAGCGTTGTCCCTCAGAAGTCAGCACCGGAAGACGCGTCGCGTCGCGGTCGGCATCATACAAGCCCATCTGCAACCGATAGGCGCCGGGAACCGCGTCCTCCGCGATCTGCAGAACGATTTCGTCCATGACACGCTCACCGGGTACCCAGGCCGATGTGGGATTGCCACCTTGCCGGGGCTGCGCGTCGAGTTGGGCGGCCATGCCCAGTTCCGGGTTGTAGAGATGGACGAACTGAGTGTAGTCGACCGGTGTTGCCGCAGCGCTGCGATAGACGAGCGTGAGCGTCAATTCTGTACCTGGAATGAGGCCACCGAGAGGCTCTTCCAACGAATAGCCAACCAGTTCGCCCAGCCCCTCGAACGTGGCCCCGACTGCGTGATCGGGTGCCGCATCTGGGCTATTCACGACCTTGATCGGCGGCAGATCGTAGCCATCGCCCAGGACCGCGCCCGCCGCGTCCGTGATCGGCAGGCGGTCGCCAGTCTCGAAATTGTATAGACCGACGCGCGGCCAATAGAGACCGCTGGCCGCGTCTTCGGGGATCTCCAACCGGTAGATATCGGGCGTCGCATAGAAGGCATTCCAGGTGAAGGGCGGCGCGAGACGCGGACCGGGCAACTGATCTTGTTGCGCCAACGCCCCCTGGTCTGCATCGACGAGATGGACGAAGCCGTGGTAGTTGGCCGCAGCAGGCTGGACCGTCTTCCAGAAGAGCGTATAGTCCACCTGGTCGCCGGGCGCAACGATCGGATTGCGGCCGCTCGTCGTCGCAACTGGTGGACGCCCATCGATCTGGAGCTCGTAACTGTCGAGCAATACGTCGTCGCCGAAACGCAGCTTGAGATTCGACGCTGATTCGTCCAGGTCCGGGACGGGCCGTTCGATCAGAACTGCGCCGACCTCGGTTGGTGGTTGCGCAGACACACCGTCCACCGGATCGATCCCCAATTCCAGGCTGTATTCGCCGGCCGGCAGACCGGGCGGCAGCGCGAGCGTGTATCTGTCGTCCACGATCTCGCCGGCTTGCCACTCGTCCGAGCGCACCGCGTTGGCATATGGATAGTCAAAGGTCTCACTAAGAGTCGCGCCTGCTGCATCGGTAAGACGCCAGCGAAAGCGCAGATCGGGAAGCGATTCAATGATGTACCAATAGGGGCTAATTTCCAACAGATGCGACTCGACCTGCTGGGTAGTATAGCCCAGTAATCGGACGGGTGCGGCCGGCTGGGCCTGAACCGCTTCCGATTCCGTCGCTGGCAGCGGCGCCCAGCTTGCTACGACGCCCACAACTAAGCAGGCGAACGGCGCGACGGCCAACCAGCGCCAGCGCCCGCCCCACCAGAGCAGCAAGAGGGAGAACAAGAGCAGCGTGATCAGGCTGACGATCCGCCCCCACATCTGGACCGGCGTGCCAGCCCACGACACAAGCACCGTATACTCGCCGGCAAGCAAATCCAACGTCAACAGCCCACCATCACCTCCGGCGCGCAGTTCAAGCGGGGTGACACCGTCCGTCTTTGCCGACCAGCCGGGAAAGTATAGATCAGAAAAATGGACTGTCGCGGCTTCGTCGAGCGCCACTGCAAATTCCCTCAGATGCGGGCCTGCGCGCAACAAGCGTAAGTCGATTTCATTCGGTGGGACGCTTTCCCCCGCGTTGTACTTTTCGTAGACCCAGCGGGGCATGAATTCGTGGGCTGGATCCTTGGCGCGTGTCCCGTGTCGAATTCGATCTGGGCGATACTGGCCAGACCCACGTGATCGTCGTCGAAATAGAAGCTCTTCAACCAGTCGATCTGGGGAAATCCGGCGACGAGGATGACGCCAACTAGCAATAAACCCACCGCAGCACGTATCCAGCCAGGCCGAACGCGCTGAACAAGCCCGCCGGCGAACAGCGACAACGGCAGCGTGATCACGGCGAGCAGACGCCAGGGAAACTGAACGATGAGGAAAATGTTGCTGCTCAGCCAAAAAGGTAGCAACGGCTCGAAGATCAGCAGACTCAGGATCAGAGTCACAGCCGCCCAGTACCAGGCTTCAGCAGTTCGATTCTTGAGCAACAGGAAGCCTGTCACGCCGACCAGAAGCTGGACAAAACCAAATTGAAAGGGCGCGTCTCCGGTATACTCGAAGGGCACATGCAGATCGAGGAAGCTGGCCAACGTCCAGACATGTTCGGAAATGCGAGCCGCCGAGAGCGAATACGCATTGTCGGCCAGATAGAGCCGCTCCACCAGCAGCGGCAGCCAAAAGAAGGCGCTGACGCCAACCGCAGCCAGCCCTGCTCCGATTACCCAGCACAGCCTCGCCGGCCGGAGTTGGTCACTGCGTTGAAACTGCCGCCAGATGACGGCCAGGTAGATAAAGAGCATGGGGGGAAAGAGCAACAGCGAAATGTTGTGAGTGACGGCCAGCCCACCCAAGCTGAAGGCGGCCACAAACGCGTAGGGAGTCGGGTCGTCTGCGATCAGCAGCCGGCGGAAGCTCCATAAGATCCAGGGCAGAAGCGCCTGTGCGCCGAGTTCCGCAATCGCGCCGCGCACGTAGATGTTGGTAAGTAGATAGGGCGCCGACACGTAGGCGGCAGAAGCGACCAGAGCCGCCCACCCGTTCGGCAGACCATCCTGCAACTCGAGAAAATCCAGTGCCAGGAGATAGGCGCCGAAACCGGCCAACAGTAGCAGCAAAACCATCGACAGGACCATTGCTGCACCATATCCCGCGCCCAGAAGCACAAGCAGTTCAGCCAGGTAATAGGTAGATGGACTATAGAAATTGAAAACCGGATATCCCATGCCACGGAAGAACTCCGGCGTCCATCGCGGGTATAGATTGCCGCTCCTAGCGTGGAAATCCAGCACGACCAAACGCAAATAGTGGAGGAAACCATCCGCTGTATTGGGTAGTTCGAGCCAGCGCAAGGGCCACGAGACACAAGCTACTAACAAAGGGATCA
>JAAUPU010000279.1 GCA_012032975.1 Caldilineaceae bacterium
TCGATCTTGAGCTTGCGCTCGTCGGCTGCTGCGATGATGGCATCGGCTTCGCTCAGCTTGTGGGCAATTGGCGTCTCCAGAAGCACATGCAGACCCGCCTCCACGGCCATCAGCCCAACCTGGCCATTGGCGCTCTAGTTTACAGAGACGATGCCGATTTGTGGCGCGGTCTCGCGCACCAGCCGATCCAGGTCGGTGTACCACGGCGCACCCAAGCTCTCGCCCAGGCGGCGCGCTGATTCCGGGTTGCGCCCCCAGACCGCGACCAAATGTCACCTCGTCCGGCAGCGCCGCCACGATCGGTCCATACAGATAGTCAGAACGCTTGCCGGTGCCGATCATGGCAACACGAAGCGGCTCGTCCATCGTGGTCATCGTTCTCCTCCGCCTGTTCACCCAAGCTCAAAAACCATTTCACTGTCAATTATCCATCAACCAACCCGCAACACCAAGCGAATGCACCCAGCCGGGCGACAGTCCAACGGAGGAAGGCGTCTCTGTGCCGTTTTTATCCCTCGGGCGGGTTGATGGTTGGTCGGACTCAAGCTCACGCAGTGCCTCCGATTGATTGGTGATGTTTCAATCCCTCGGGCGGGTTGATGGTTGGGCGGACCGCTCTCGCAAGCACCCTAAAATTGTACAGATTTCTTGATGGTATCTCCCACTGACCTCGGTTTTTGCCCAGTTCTGTGGTCTATTCATTCGAAACAGTTCGATAATCATGGGGTATCGTCCCACCTGCGCAGATCGCCCGCCACTTTTACACAGCGTGACCTCTCCACGTCTACACATACGGATAAACGGACCTCTTCTCTTCCCAATCGGTCTTTCCCTCTGGAACGCTCATCGATACAGCGAAATCTGCTGTGCGAGCATCCCCCTTGGATCTGCCAGCTACGGACTTGCTCGCAAGCCTTGGCAACCTCTACAGCAGAAACATCTCTGGTTCTGTCGGCAAAGGGCTGCCAACCGTTTCGACCTTCTTCTGACAGGCCGCGCAGAGGGGGTAGAATCGAACGGTGTCCAGCTTTTCTTCCAGATGTCGATCCAGCACACTGCGCAGGCGCAGATACTCTTTTTCGGTCAGATAACATTCAAAGAGGCTGAACTGGGTCCAGTGGCCATAGCCGCTGAGGATCTTGTGCACTTTGGTGCGTCGCTTGTCCGAAGGGATGTCGTAGGCGATCACATAAAGGGTCGTGATGCGACTGTCCTTCATGGCAGTTCTTTCATGGCCTGTCGACCCTGTCCATTGTACCAGCGTAGCGCGCTTTGCCCAATTCGGCTCAACGAATCTGGAAGGGGCGATAGGTTGGCGTTTCACCCATCAGATATTTGCCCAAGAGCCGCGCCTGGAGTTCCAGAGAACGCCGATAGGTGGCCTTATAGCCAAAGACGGGATGCTGAATCTCAGTGTTGAGCCGCTGCTCGAATTGCTGCAAAAAGCGCTTGCGACCCTGGGCATTCAACTGATAGACGCCAAACTGCTCGTCGAAGTGTTGACGCCCGATGATCTGCTTGTTGACCACGGTCAGCACCACCGAATCGACGATGGGCGTGCGCATCTCCTCCATCAGGTCCAGGGCCAGAGATGGTTTGCCATAGCCTTCGCTGTGCAGATAGCCGATGTAGGGGTCGAAGCCGACAATCTGCGCGGCGCTGAGGACGTGGTTCATGAGCAAGGTGTAGCCAAAGCTAAGCAGCGCGTTGACCGGGTCGGTGGGCGGTCGGCGTTTGCGTCCATCGAAGCCAAGATCGTGTTTGAGCAGCAGCCCATAGCCACGGAAAAAGGCCGCCGCGCCCGCGCCTTCCATGCCGTGGAGCGCACCCAGCGCCGACTGCATCTGGGGCCGGCGTGGGTCTGGCGGCCCTTCTTCTTCGACTTGCAGATCGTCCACTTCTTTGAGCATCTCTGCGATGGTTTCGGCCGACTGGGCGACGCGCTCGGCGATGCTTTCGTCGTCCAACGAACGGTTGCTGCGCAGGAGGAGCGTGCGCTGGTTGTGCAGCTTGCCGCGCACGAAGCGGGCGGCAAGCAGGACGCGCTGCCGATAATCGGTGTGGGTCTGGAATTGGGCAGTCCGCACAAAGACATTCTTGCTGACCGCTGGCGCCAACCGGCCCTGGAAACGACCGCGAAAGTCACAGAAACAGATGTCGGCGTTCTGCTCCAACAGCGCAACCAGCGCGGGTGTAGTGACTGTGCTATCGCCCATGACCACGACCTGGTCGATCTTCATCATGGGCACGCGCGTCTTGCTGGCCGGCGCGCCGGTTTCCCGATTTTCGGGCACTTTGACAACCAGCGTCTCACCCTCTTTGCGCACGACGCTGTAGGGCTGGGTCAGGTAGAGTGTGGTCATGTGTGCTCCTTTCTTGAGCTTGAGGAAGGGATGAAGGGGTGAGGGGGTGAGGGGGTGAGGATGCTCTGGTTCACCCTGTCACCTTGCCACCCTGTCATCCTGTCATCCTGTCATCCTGTCAATTCTCCAGTGACAAGCTGCTCCGTCTCAGTCGGTAGACAGATGTCGATCAGGCTGCAGCCTCGGCAGCGCGCCCGCTGTTCGGTGTGGGGCAGGATAACGCCCTCGGCCAGGGCCAACTGCATTTCGCTGATGAAGCCGCGGGTCAGGTCGCGCAAGGCATCGTCGAAGAGAACCTCTACCCGGCGACGCTGCCAAAGTAGAAGATGTGGCCGCGGGCAATGCGCTTGCCGGTCATCTCTTCCAGACAAAGCGCCTGGGCGCAGAGCTGGGCCTGGTCGTTGTTCCAGCGCCCCTGGCGACCGTGCTTGTACTCGACCGGGACCAGGCTGCCGTCGGCATGTTCTTCGAGCAGGTCACAGATGCCGGTGATGTCCAGCGTGTGGCTGTAGACATAGACCCGGCGATGGACGATCACGCCGTCGGATGTCGTCTCGTAGCCGGGCGTGTCGGCGCGCTCGTGGTTCAAATTGCCGCGCAGGACGTGGACGTTTTCGACCATCTGTCCCTGTACATAAATGTACCAAAAACGACGCGGACAGAACTCGTAGTGATTGATGTAGGACAGTGGCAACGAGTCAGGCTGATTCATAGCACCAACCTCACTTGACCCAAACCGTGGGTCGTCTTGTAGCCGATCCCGGCGAAGAAGGCCAGGTGCAGCAGCCGGTTGAAGTGGGCCACGTTGGCGTGGTTCGATGGATCCAGGCAGCGGTATTCCAGCTTGCCGAGGCCGCCGACGTAGCTCTGTTTCTGATAGGGGAAGGGCTGGGTCTCCCATTGCCAGACGCGCCCAATGGCCACGTTGCGCTCCACCCATTCTTCAAAGTCTCGGCCCCAGGTGTCGCCGGTCAATTTGTCCCAACGCGAGCGTAGACCGGCTATCGCCGGGCGGGGCAGTGGAAAAAGTTCGACGCGCCGCGTCCCGTTGTCTGCTTCTCCCCAGCGGATCGCGGTGGGGCTTTCAAATTGCAGGGTCCAGCGTGACGGGCGCTCGTCCAAAGCGCGCAACTGATCCACGGTCATGTAGCCGACCCAGGGGTGGCTGCCCGGCGATCCCAGCACCTCTGTGATGGCAAAGTGGACGCTGCCCAACCGGATCGAGGGTCGGCTGCTCTGGAGCAGGTGCTGCATGAAGAGGCCAAAGAGCCGGTCGTTCAGAAGGCCGATGCGCAGCCAACCCTCCTGGCCGGGGTTGACATGGATGCGCTTGTCCGCGGGGCTTTGCCAGTAGCCATAGAGCGGTGAGAGCGAAAAGTCCTTGCGATTCTGCGCGTCGTGCATCTGCGCAGAGAGCGCCGGATCGACCGCGGCGATGGCGGCATAGAACGCAGCGTGGGCCAGCTCGCCCGTGCTGCCGGGCAGGGCGCCCGCGTCCAGTGCGGTCAGTTTGACGACGAGGGCGTGGAGTGACATGCTGTCGGGATTGCTCATGGTAGCTGTATTGGCTTTCGTGTATAATGGCGGCAGATTGTCGCTAGTGAAAGGAGTTTTCCATGTCACAACTTACGTTGGTTTCGCCCGATGAACGCCCCATCAAGCCCTTGGTCGAATCTGCACTGTTGGAGCGGGCAAAGAGACTTGAAGCCGCAATCCGTCAAACAGAGATCCGCTTAACCGCATTTGAAAAGCGGTATGGCCTGAATACAGGAGAATTCCTGACACGGTTTGCGCAGAATCAATACCAACACTCAGATGACTACGATGATTGGATCGGCGAGTCTCGCATGCTTGACCGACTCCGTGAAAAGCTGAATCGACTTGAAAGCATAACAATTGTCGATTGACGCTTACTTTGCCGAATTGCAGATGATCATCACCCAAACCGGCATCGTGGTGCAGAGCGAGATCCATTTGAGCATCCGCGGTGAAGGCGTCGGCTTCATCCGCGGCAACCTTACCTTCCTCGACGGCTCCATGCTCCATTTGCGTGAATTCGTAGATGCCGATGCCGGTGTAGAGCGCCTGATGTACTCTTATCACTTTATGGATGCCAACCATCGACTCGTGTTCCGCTACGACGATGCCGATCATCATCACGAACTATCGTTGTCGACGCATCCGCATCACAAACATGATGCCAGCGAGGAAAATGTCGTTGCATCATCAGCGCCGACACTGGCTGACGTGTTGGCCGAAGTTGCCGTATTGGTCGCATTGGACTGAACGTAGAGAATCAAACGTTAGTCATCAAACTTCTGGAAACCGATAGGCCAATCCTGCAGAATGCATCGCTTCTCTGACAAGCGATAGTGCCGTCCACGCAACTGGGCATTGTCGAGCAGGCTTGCAGGCGGCATGGAGACCAGGTCATAGGTAATCGGCTGACAATCCGACGGTAGGTCGAGCGGATTGATTGGAAACTCTGCAAGAAACTCCCCATAGCTTGCCTTCGATATCGTTTCGCGACTCACCACCTCGACCGCGGCCTTGCTCATCCACTTTCCCAGCCGAATCCAACATGGCGCCTGCCACTCGTGCCGGCTAATCACCGCGAACTCGAATGTGCTGCCCACGGCAAGTTCCTTGGCTCGACCGAAGCTCGGCGTGTTGCGGCTGCTCAACTCCATCTTGACCCGATATCGATTGTCCGCGTACTTGAACGTGTTCAGTTGATAGGCCACGGCCAACGGCTTCGCCGGCGTCACGTAGATCAGTTGGTCATTGAGTTCTGGCAGTTCTTCTTGATAGCGCGGGATTGCTCCGTCGTTGAAATAGGCTGATACGCTCAAGCCCAATGCATAGGAAAGACCATAGTTGTGCAGATAGCGCCCGGTTTCGTACAATCTGCCGATCTCGCGCGTCGAGTAAAACAGATTCTCATGTAGCGTGATTCGGCAGATTGTGATCTCCATGGAATCGTTCGTCATTTTTTGTCCTTCTTGGCCTTGGCCAGCCAGGACTGA
>JAAUPU010000003.1 GCA_012032975.1 Caldilineaceae bacterium
GGTCCACCGAGAGACGCCCGCCCGCTCGCTCCACTTGCCGGACGCTGCTTGCCGAGCAATGCGGACGTCGCCTGGCCACGATACATCTGAGCGACACACGCGATCCAGCCCAGTTGGAACGGCAACTGCAAAGGGCGACGGCAGAGGGCGCCGAGTTGGTTGTGGTCGATGCGATGACCGACGAGGAGCTGGCCGCGATTGTGACCGCGGCAGAACGTGCACTTCCCGACGTGGTCTTTGTGGGCAGCGCTGGTCTGGTGGGCGCGCTTGCCACGCACAGTGCCCGACAATTTGCCACGCCGATGAGAAATCTATCGGCGAAGATTGCGGACAGCGCTGCACCGATCCTGGCCGTGATCGGCAGCGGAAGTGTGATGGCCCAAGAGCAGCTAGCCAGCGTGCGCCGCGACAACAGGGTCGTCTATGTGGAACTCTCGCTTGAGGAACACAGACCCAACCCCCTCTCTTCCAGGGGATCGATCGATGCGACACGGTGCTCTGTCTCGCGCCGCCACAGCCTGGCGCGGTGTTGGATGGAGCCGCGGCCCGGCGCCTGGCCGCCAGGCTGGCGGACGCAGCCATGCTCGCCATCGAATCGCTCGACCCGCAACGGCTGATCCTCAGCGGGGGCGATACGGCAATCCATGTGCTGGACAGATTGGGAATCGAGCGACTCGATGTGATAGCAGAACAGATGCCGGGGATGCCGCTCTGTCGCGGCCGCGACAGGGGCGGTCGGCTTCGCGAGGTGGTCTTGAAAGCTGGCAACCACGGTCATGCGCAGACGTTGTTGCAGCTATTCGCCATGAAGCTTTAGGCACTGTGGAAACGGAACGTCGAAATTGGAGATTCGTTCTCTGCTGGAGGCATTCAAAGCGCCAACCTCCAATCTCGGTAGCCAACGCCCAGCTTTCTTTCCTGAATTCGTTCCTCGACCAGAAGAACCGTTACGCTACTCTTCCACCATCACCACGCGGTCCAGCCTCCATCGACCAGGATGTTCTGTCCGGTGATATAGCTCCCGGCCTCGCTGGCCAGCAGCACGACCAATCCCTTCAACTCCTCGGGTCGGCCCATTCGACCTAGCGGTGTCTTTGCCTCCAACCTGCCGATAAACTCAGCCAGTGGCTCGCTGACCCGCGGCGGTGGGAATGGACCAGGCGATATCGCGTTGACCCGGATCTTCTCCTTGGCCCAGTAGACCGCCAAATGTCGGGTCAGATGGATCAGACCCCCTTTGAGTCCATGATAATTTGGCGGGCTGTTGATGGGCAGATCGGCGTAGGCGTCTGGGTAGCTGGCCACCACGCCATACATGCTGGCGATGTTGATGATCGAACCGGGTGCGCCTCGTCCACGAAGGTGATGGGCAACCTCGCGCGCTAGAAGAAAGTAGGCCGTCACGCCTGTATGATAGGCACGGTCGAAATCTTCGGCAGTCGCGGTGTCGATCTCGGTTGCAACGCCCCCATAGGCATTGTTGACCAGAATGTCCACCCTTCCCAGCTGTGCGACGACATCGTCTACAAAGCGGGGAATCGTCTCGGTGTCGCCCTGGTCAAAGGCCAGCCCGATGTGACCTTCGCCCGGCAAGGTGGCGGCAAAGGCAGCCGCACGTTCACCCTCTCGGCTGGTGACGGCAAGCGTCGCGCCCGCTTCGGCCAGGCCGCGGCTCATGGCAGAGCCTAGCCACCCCGATGCGCCGGTGACAATCGCCACTTTGCCGGACAGATCGAGCAGGTCATGGACAGTCCGTTCTTCACTCATCATGTCGCCCTCCGTGACGTGCGTCACAAGAATAATCGAGAATCCACGAAGACCCCGAAAGGAGACGCCGTGTGACTATGCGCAGCCCAACCATCAAAGTCCCTGGGCGATCTGCTCGCGTTGCCAGCCAAAATCGACCTCGCCGGCGTAGAATTTCTCTGGGTGTTCGATGGCCCAAATCTGTTTGCGGATGATCCAGTTGTCCGGCTCCAGCGCCACAGCGTCGCGCCAGGCGACCAAGGCCTTCTCGACATCGCCCTCGCGATAGGCCGCCAGCCCGCGCTGAAATTCGGCTAGAGCCTCATCGCTCTCGATGCCGCCGGCCGCTTCCGCCGCCTGTTGGATCGCGTCCAGGTCGGGCGACTGAGCAAAGCGCGTCGCCAACTCAGCATACTCAGCGCTGCGAATGTCAAAGCCGCCAAAGCGCGTGTACCGGATCACGCCTGCCTCGTCCACAAAGACGCCGTTTGGGATCGCCTTGAAGCCGAACAGTTCGCCCAGCACGTTGTCCGCATCTACGACCGTGGTGAAGGTGGCCTTCGCCTGCTCCACATAGGGCCGCGCCTTGGCCGCACCCTGAAAATCCACCGCGACCGACAACAGTTCGACGCCATCGCCACGATGATCCGCATAAAAATTCCTGCCAGACCGGCAGTTGATGGCGACACGCTCACCACGACGCCCACATAAATAGGATGTACTTCTTGCCGTCCAGACTGCCCAGGGCGACGGGGTTGCCGTCCAGATCGGGCAGTGTGATGTCGGCGATCCGGTCGCCGACTTTGAGTGTTTCGGATTGTTGCATGTATGGCGCTCCTTTTTAGGGTACGTTCAGCGGCTGGACATTTTCAAAATGGACGGATCTACAACGTGTTCAGCAATGGTCTCTCATCAGCTCAAGCAGCGAGACCGTCTATTGCTGTCGCCACACGCTCAGATGACGGGCAATCGTCGCCACGGGCGCGGTCCAAATTCGGTCCCGTTGCCGGGCCAGGAAGGCGCACAGCTCGCGCAGATCTTCGACGGCGATGGAAAGGCCGCCTTCGCTGACGCCGTGAAAGGTCAAGACCGACCATCGTCCCTGGACCGCGGCCTGCTCTGCCAGGCCGACCATCTCTGCGCCGCTCATCCGCTCGCAGGGCGTCGACCAGAGATAGGCCAGGTCGCAGCGCAGCGGATCGTTGGGTCGCTCGCCTCTGCCACGGCCGGCCTGGCAATGTTGCGCAACCAGCGGCACGTAGCTCTTGCGCGACAATCCCTGGCCGACGAACGGTTGATAACATGGATAGCCAAACGAAACTGCGCCCTGGTCTGGAAACGCAACGTCCAGCCGACGCCCGGCTTCGAGAATTTCGGCTTCCATCTCTTCGAGCGTCATCTCTTCCAAGCTGCGTCGCCCGTTGTCGGCGATGAAGGCAAAATTGTGCGAGCAGGGGTGCGAAACGGTGTGGTTGCCCATTTCGTGGCCGGCGTCGGCCGCCACACGCCACGGCGCAAGCGTCTCTTCCCACCCATCGCGCGGATTGACATAAAACGTGGCCTGTAAGTTGTGGTCATTCAACATGGGCACAGCCAACGCAAGCTGCGACGCCATGCCATCGTCAAAACTGAGCGAGACCGCGCCCTCGCGATTCCCTGGCCACGGAGAAAGAGTCGTGTTCATCTGCTTGCCTTTCACCAGTTGCTGAGGCGAATCCAGAATAAAAAGTATCCGCGAAGTCACGCCAAGTAACACGAAGAACGAGGTCAAATCTTGGTGTTCCTTGGCGCCCTTCTTGGGTAGATGTTTTCCTGCCAACGCTCGAAGTGAAGTCAGGTCGAAAACGAATGATTGGGTTGCCCAGGTCGTTGATTGGCAACGGCTCTGTGGACGGCGGAAATCGAACCGCCAATCGCTCATTCCCAAAGCGAACTCAATGAGAAAAGAGTTCAGGAGTAGTCCTGGCTGATGACCTTGTCCGGCTCGACCACGATCAACACAGCGGGCGTGGTGCGCACCATGTCGTAATAGCGCCGCGCGGCTTCGTCGCTGTCGTTGTATTTGCGGATGATGCGCCAGCGCATCTCCTCCTGGTTCGCCTCGTCCGGCTCAACCAACTGGGCGCGACCGCGCACGATCACGTAGCGAGAATCACCCCGGCAGCCATCAATGCAGAGGCTGACGGAGGGGTCGCGACGCAAGTTGCGCACCTTCACCGTCTCGACGGTTGCGCTGACATAGATGCGCCCCTCTTCAAAGATGTACCAGACCGGGCTAAGCTGGGGCGCGCCATCGGGCGAATTGGTCGCCAGGATTGCATGTCGGTCCGCGGCAAGGAATTTTGCCACTTCTGCGTCTGCCATTGCTGCCATGAGGATTGCCTCCCAAAAAGTACGGTGATGGAGTTCGGTTGAATGCGCGTGTCAGATGATTCGTTTGGGGCGCGGTATGCAGTACGTGATGCATGAATTGTGTCGTCTTGGGCCACAGCACGAGAATGGCTATCCACTAAATCACACAAAGCCACACGAAGAACAGGCCACGACTTCGTGCCTTTTCGCAACCTTCGTGGATATTTTTTCCTGCCTCAGGCGGCGTGGAAGCGTTCCCATGTCGCCGCCGCGGCCAACCGGCTACGCGCCGCAATCTCCCCCTCGTCCAGGGTGAGCAGCTCGCGGTTCCGCATCAACACCCGACCCTGAACCAGTGTGCTGTGCACATGCCCGCCGCCAACGCCAAAAAGGATGTGCCAGGGCAGGTTGGCCGCCGTCAGCGGAGTGGTCGGATGGTAGTCGAGCAAGATCAGGTCGGCGTAGGCACCCGGTGCGATGACACCGACTGGCCGGTGGAAAAGCCTTGCGGCCAGTCGTCGGTTGTTGCCTGTCGCCATCTCGACCACTTTGTCTGCACCCAGATAACGCGGGTCACTGTGCATTGCCTTCTGAAGCAGATCGGCCACCTTCATTTCGGCAAACATGTCGTTGCTGAAGCCATCGTTGCCGAGGCAAACCGCGATGCCGCCGCGCAGCATGGCGGTGACATCTGCTGCGCCCACCCCGTTGTTCATGTTCGAGCGCGGCTGATGGCTGACGAAGCTGCCGCTCTCGCGCAACAACGCCATCTCCCAGGCGTCAATGTGGATGCAATGGGCCAGAAGGCTGTCTGGACCGGCAACACCAAAATCGTGGAGACGTTCGACCACCCGCTTGCCGGACTTGGCCACACTGTCATACTCATCAACAGGATGCTCAGCGACGTGGATGTGGAAGCCGCTCTGCCCATCCGCGGCTTCTACGCAACTGGTCAACGTCGTGTCGGAAAGGGTCAGGCTGGCGTGCATCCCAAAGAGCGAGGCCAGCCGCGTAGACAAGGGGGAAGCCGGCGATTGCCGCCGCGCCGCGGCCAGCCGCTTGGCAAAGCGCACGTTTTCGCGAATGCCCGCGTCTGCTGCGTCCGGGCCGTCCCGGTCGGTCACTTCATAACAGAGCGCAGCGCGCAGTCCACTCTCGTCGACCGCGTGGGCGATCACATCCAGGCTGCCGTCGATGGCGCGCTGGCTGGCATGGTGGTCGATCAGCGTCGTCGTGCCGTTGCGGATGGCGTCGACCAGGCATACCTGCGCCGAACAAGCGACGCCATCCAGGTCCAGCGCCCTGTCGAGCGGCCACCAGAGGCGTTCCAGAATTTCTGGGAAATCCTTGGCGGCTGGACCCGGGATGTACATTCCTCTGGCGAATGCGCCGTAGAAATGGGTATGCGCGCAGATCTGGCCGGGCATCAAAAGCAGGCCATCTGCGTTCCAGCGCTCGTCGTCGGGATAGAGGCTGAGCAGCTCCACGCTTGCGCCCAGCGCATCGATCAGGCCATCGACCACGCGCACCGCGCCATCGCTCAGGATGCGTTGCTCGTCGTCAAAGGTGACCACGGTCGCGTTGTGAATGATCACAGTTGCCCTCCATCGTCGGACTGCACCCAGCCGGACTGCACCCACTTTGCTTGCGGCCTATTGTACCCTGGGCGTCAAGTTAGCCGGGAAAATCAGGCGGGCAGATTTGCCGATGGCGCGCGTCAACGCCATAATTGGCGCTAGAGACAAGTCTGGTCAACCATCGAACCGACAGCGCTGCACAAGCGGGCCAACGCTCCCAAGCGGGCTTACGCTCCTATCCGGGCGGCGCGGCCAAGTTTACCATCGCCAGGAGCGAACCATGAATGTTCTAGTCACCGGGGGAGCGGGTTTTATCGGCAGCCATATTGTCGACGCGCTGCTGGCCGCCCAACATCGGGTTCTCGTCGTCGACAATCTGCACAGCGGACATCGCCGCAATCTCGCCGCAGGCGCGACCTTTGTCGAAGCCGATATTTGCGATGCGGATGCCATGGCGGCCCTCTTTGCGCGGGAAACAATCGATGCGGTCTGTCATCAGGCCGCGCTGGCCAATGTGCGCACCAGCATGGCCGAACCGGTCGATTATGCCCGCGTCAATATCTTGGGTTCGCTGACTCTGCTGGAGTTGGCGCGCGAAAATGGGTGTCGCAAATTTGTCTTTGCCAGCACCGGCGGCGCGGTCTACGGCGAGGGGCATAGCGATTCGGAGAGCCGACTGCCCTTCACCGAGCGAAGCTGGCCACAGCCCAAGGACAACTATGGCGCCAACAAGCTCAGTTTCGAGTACCATCTCGACCTCTATCACCAAAACTTCGGGCTGAAATATGCGGCGTTGCGCTACCCCAACGTCTACGGTCCGCGACAGGACAGCAAGGGCGAGGCCGGCGTCGTGGCGATCTTCACCGGAGCCATGCTGGAAGGCAAACCGACGCGCATCACCGGCGACGGCAAGCAGATTCGCGACTTCACCTATGTCGGCGACATCGCCCGTGCCAATCGGTTGGCGTTGGAGAGCGATGCCGTAGGCATCTTCAATGTCGGCACCGGAGAACCCACCGATATCAACCGCGTGCATCGCACGCTGGCCGCCGCAATTGGCTATGAGCAAGCGGTCGAGTATATCCCGCGCCCCGCCGGAGAAGTGTTGGCAACCTACCTGGACAGCGCCAAAGCCCGCGCCCAGCTGGTTGGCAAGCCGAGGTCAGCCTGGAAAGCGGTCTGGCCCACACCGTGGCGTGGTTCCGCGACCAAGGCTCAAGATAGCTGGTTCAACTGTAGAGGCGAAGCGCTGCTTCGGTCTTCAAGCTGCTTCGCCATCCAAGCGCCGCATCACCCGCTCACAAACAGGATATCCATGCACATCGCGATCAACGGCTGGTTTCTGGGCCAGGAGAGCGCGGGCAGTGGGCAATATCTCCACCACCTCCTGGAACATCTGCCCCGCCATGCGCCCCCCTCTGTGCGTTTCAGCCTGCTGACGACAGAGGCCAGCGAGCGAGCCTTGCCCGGCATCGATCCGGTCCGGCTGAGCTTGCCAGGGCTGCCCAAGAATCTGGCCAAGCTCTGGTGGGAACAGGTGACCGTGCCGCGCGCGGCGCGACGCTTGGGCGCCGATGTGCTCTGGGTGCCCTATTGGGCGGCGCCGCTCTGGCAGCCCTGCCCCGTCGCGGTGACCATCCACGATCTGATCCCGCTGCTACTGGCCGACTATCGAGGCGGTCGATTGCAGCGAGGCTACACCGCGCTGGTCGGCCACACGGCCCGTCGCGCCGCGTCGGTGATTGCGGTCAGCGCAGCCAGCGCCCACGATGTGATCCACCAACTCGGCGTCCCGGAGGAGCGGGTGCATGTCGTCCATCACGGCCCCAATCAGGAGGGAGCGCCTGCGCCAGATGCGGAACAGCTTCGCCAAATCAGTAAGCGGTATCAATTGCCCGAACGCTTTTTCCTCTATCTGGGCGGCTTTGATCTGCGTAAAATCTGCACGCCATGCTCTCCGCCTACGCCCGCTATCTGGCGATGGGCGGCGACCCCGCCGTGCGCCTGGTCATCGCCGGTCGTCTGCCAGAGACAGACTCAGCGTTTGCACCTGACCCCCCAAAAATCGCCGCAGAACTGCGCCTGACGGATCAGGTGCAATTCTGCGGCTGGATCGACGAAGCGGACAAGCCAGCATTCTATGCGCTGGCAACCGCCTTTTTGTTTCCCAGTCTATACGAAGGCTTCGGCATGATGGTGCTGGAGGCCATGGCCGCCGGCACACCGGTCATCACCAGCGCCCCGCACTGAGAAGCAAGGGACGCTACGGTTGCGTCCCAGATGGATCGAAACAGATCTGCTCTGCGGCCAATGCCGGGTGGTTATAGCCATAATGGTCGGTGATCTGCCAGAGTTCATCGTTGCTTTCAAAGGTCGTGGCAACTGCCGCACAGGCCGCGGCCCCATCCCCGGAAGCGCTAAATTCAGCCAACCAGTCGCTGGCCGCCTGGGTGTACGAACCGTCCGGCTGGCCCGCGTTCAGGCCTGCCAGCGTGGCTTCGGCACCCGCCACATCGCCGCCATAGGCCTGTGCCTGAATCAAGCGGAACGTGGCCAACCCCTGCAACAGAATCAACTCCTCCTGCGCGGTGACGCCGAAGAGGCTGCACGCGGTCAAGCTCGGATCGAGCGCAGCGATGTAGAGTTCGATGGCGTTCTCATAGCCTGTTGCCGGCGCTGCCTGGAGCGCGACATCCGCCTCAACCAGGCGCAGGGCCATACAATCGTTGTTGTCGGAGGATCGGTCGTAGGTCCAACTGATGCGTTGATACGGCGTGTTGTTGATGCTGGCCCACACTTCTTGGTGGGGCACTTCTAGCCCGCCCTCGGGTGTACCGCTCACGCCGCCAGCCAAGATCAACACTTGCCCGGCTGTATCGTCTGTCCCCGGCTCAAAGCTGGCTGTTCCCTCTGCAATGGTTGCGCCTGGCTCGATCACATCCACATATTGCTCGCCATCCCAGGCGACCATTTCCACCTCGATGACGCAGAAGGTGGAGCACCCCTCTACCTGCCAGGCGATCTCGGTCTTGCCATCGTCATTGAGGTCATCAATGGCCAGGAGCGTGGGTGAACCATAGACTTCCGGCGTCTCCACCAGCGCATATTCACCAGCGTCACTGGCATGATACAACAGGACTGCGCCTTGGGCGCCGCCACGTCCGTAGCCGCGGTCGCTGATAATCGTCGGAAAAAGCGCCACGTCGTCATCGCCGTCATCGTCGAGATCTGCCACAACCACCGCGCCCCGATTCTCTCCAAGCGCGTCGCAGCCGGCCAACCACGCTTCCATTTCTGCCACATCCGCGCCAGTCGCCGCGATCAGCGCGGGCACGGCGTCGGTGTAGCTGGCCAGATCTACGGGGCATTCTGGCAAGTCAGAAGCAGTTGCGTCGGCGGAGGCAGGCGCGTCGGCGGCCTCCGATGCTGTGTCCTCAGAGGCCGTATCTGCCGCGTCCTCCTCGGCGCCATCGCTCGCTGCATCCGATTCCGACGTGGCATCCGTTGCCTCCGCGTCACTCGCAGCAGCATCGGTTGCTGCATCGAGTGCTGCCGTGTCGGTCGCCACGACAAAAACCGGGCAGACATCCTCGGCATCAAAGACTGGGTTCGTAAAGCCGTAATCAGCGAGCATCTCCCAGACCTCGGGCGTGTCTTCGGCGAAGGCCAGCACGGCCTGGCAGGCGGCGCCCAGATCGCCACTGTCTGCGTATTCGTTGAGCCAAATCTGGCCGGCGGCATCGTAGGCTGTGTCGGGATAGGTGGCGTTCAACTCCGCGAGCCGGTCGGCTGCGCCATCGGGGTCGTCAGAATTGGCGGCGATCAAAGCAAGACGGAAAAGGCTGAAGCTGCGCAGCTCCTCGAGCTCGTTATCGCGCACCCAGCACTTGATCAGGCTCTCGTCGTTGGCTGCGGTCTCATAGAGCGCCCGAGCCGCTTCGAAGCCATCTGCTTCCCCATCCAGGAAGGCGCGGTTGGCGTCCAACACGGTGTGATAGAGGCACTCGCTCTCGTTGTAGATCTTGCTGGCCATGGAGTAGGGCGCGCCTGCGTCACTCGTCCAGATTTCTGTGCGTCCACGCTGGGGACCAGCACCCACGCTGCCATAAATTCCGCCGCTAATGACGATCTCTTGACCTTGACCATCATCCAGCACATCCTCGATCTTGATATCGGCGTAAGCCATCGTGACCGTGCCCTCGACCCAGTCGCGCCATGCGGCGCCATCCCAACTACGTACATTGACGGTATCGAAGCAGGTACTCGCGCCGCAGGTTGTGTCGACCCAGACCACGTCGGTCTGGCCATCGCTGTTGATATCCTCCGTCGCACGGAGTTGGACTTCGCCAGCCGCGCGCGCGCGGTGACCCAACGCCAGTCCGTCCGGGCCGCCGTTGAAGATAATCAGGTCACTTTCCACAAAGGCCGAATCGGAGATGGGATTCACGAACGCGAAGACCAGATCGTCGATGCCATCTCCGGTCAAGTCTTCGACGACAAACGCGTCCGCGACCGAAGCATTGCACTGATTCAGGAAAGCGGAGATATCGTCCGCGGCCGTGGGCGAACTGGCCAGCTCGACCAGAAATTCTGCGTAATCGCCGAATGCCTCTGGACAGCCGGCGGCCGGTTCTTGCGCCACAGGCTCGGTTTCAGTAGATTGCGAGCGTCCCGTTCTATCCCCGCGTGAAGGGGCTTGATCGGGTACGACACTCGCGTCTTCATCAGAGCCAGATGCGTCATCCACGCCTTCTGCGCCCGCGTCATCCGCGGCCGCATCGACCGTGTCAGTCTCGCTCTCGGAGGCAGCGTCTTCAGTGTCGGCGTCTTCAGTGTCGGCGTCACCAGCAGCCTCGTCATCGGCTGTTGTGTCTGCTTCTGCGCCCGCTTCTGCGCCCGCTTCGGCGCCGTCTTCTTCAGCCGAAGCGTCATCCGTCTCTTGGGCGGCGTCTGCCCCATCGTCCACAGCCGCTGGCTCGGGTGTGACAGCGACCGCTCCACCGGCGGCTGGCTGGCTGTTTGGCGGCGGAATCAGCAAACGCTCGCCGCGATAGAGGATGAGGCCGGCTCGAATCGCGCGGGGGTTGGCTGCCTGGAGCAGGCTAGCTGTGATCCCGTATTGCTCAGCGATGCTGTTCCAGGACTCGCCCACCAGAACCACGTGTTCGCGCGCACTGCTGGTTGCGCCGCCCTCATCTCCTTCTGAGATCAGCGCCGCCGCGGCCGCGGGGATAAATATCTGCTCGTCTACAATCAGCCATTCAGTCTCGCGCAACGAGTCTGGATTGGCAGCCATAAGGTCGCTGACCGAGACGCTCGTCTCCGCGGCCACGGTGGACCAGGAGTCACCCTCCTGCACCGTGTAGTAGTAGCCTTCCGATGGGCTGGCATCCTGGGCTTGCACCGCAGGGGCCAATGGGCCATAGCTGACTAAAACACCAATCACCGCCATCAGCAGCAATGCCAGTGCAACCCGGCATACGGCAAACAGGCTGTGCTGTCGGTTCGTCATGGGCTTCCTCCACGTGTGAAGTGCAAAATGTAAACTGTGAACGGACTACGACTTCTGCCACCGCTGACGCACAAATAGCTGGCAGAAGAGAACCAGATAACACGATCCAATGGCATGGCAGCGGATCAGCTATTGATAGATGATCTCGCTGATATCGCGCGTGACCTGTAACCAGGTCTGGCCGGGCTTCAATTGAACGATCACTTCTCCGGGGCCTAGCCAACGTGGCGGGTTTTCTGGGTCGGCGCGCCAGGTGCCTTCGTAGACGAGGCCGTCTCTGAAGATGCGAAAATCGCCAAATCCATAGAGTTGAATATCCACGCTCTTGGTACCCAGGCTGTCCTCGACGATATCGGTCAGCTCGTGGGGGGCCACAAACGCGACCACGTTCTGCGCCACGATGGGCTGATTGGTCGCGAGGTCGAACTGCTGTTCGCCGCCCTGAAAACGGATATATGCGCCCAGATTTGGATCGTAGCGCCATTCGACCGCGTTGCCGCCCGGGTAAGGAATTCGGATCGACGTCGCGCGCCGGCCGAATTGGGAGGTGGTTCCTGATTAAACTGGAAGCCTGGCCGACTCCACTCTTTGGTCAGGTTTTTGTCGGCCAGCCAACGCCGCACCCCGTCTGTGCTGGTCTGGATGCGCGTGCGATAGTCGGTGCCGAGGCTGCTAAAATAGAGCACCTGGGAGGGGTCATCGATATCCGCATCCAAATAGGGAAAACCGACCTCATTCTTGAGCAGGTAGCGAACCTCGTCGCTGCCGCCAGAACAGGCCAGCACCCCATCATACATATAGGTCATCCAAACATTGGGCAGCCGGGCGGACCGAACCGGACCCACACGCTCTGCGTTTTGGCTTTGGAAAAGTGCTGTGATACGCGTCAGCGTAAATCCGTCCACGATATACTCATAGACAAGATCGGCCAGGCTCAACCCGTAATGGGCGCTTCGCCCCACCGCATCATTGTTGACGCAAATAAAGATCGGGCGACGGCGCAGCAGTTCAGGGTTTGCGACTTCCAAGCCAGTGAAAGGGGAGACGTTGGCTGGCAATGGCGTCGGCGCAACCGGCGCAGGTGCGGCGGTCGGCGGGATCGGCGTGGCGGTGGGTGGTTGCGCTACTGGCTCTACCGTGGCCATTGCGACCGATGGCGGCGTTTTTGTAGGTGTAGCCGTGGGATCTGGTTCGCTGCTTCCGCAACCGACCAAGAGCATTGCGGCAATCAAGATGACAAAGAACGGCTTGATCGAAAGAGGAAACATAGACGCGCATTACCTTATCTAATCAATTTCTAGTCAATGTGGTGGTACAGCGTGCTTACATCTGCGGATACGCGCTTGAGTCTTGGCACGCATGAATCACGTATCAATACGTCGGCTTGCTGAAAATGGTGACGTTGGGAAGGGCTGTAAAGGTGTGCCGAATTGTTCTGAATCCAGGGATTGGAACCGTGGACCGGCCATCGTTTTGCCACCAACGACCCCGCAAGGCTCCCAAGTTTTCGAACGCCAAAGCCTCTGCCAAACAGCGGCTAGTATACCATAGTGCAGAGGCACACCATAAGCAACAAGCGCGCTCCAGAGGACACATCTCGGATTCGGGGCGACTTGTCGAGCAGGGTCGGGCACGGTCACAGACAGCAAGAACAGACGACCGATTCTGGGCAGGGCCGCTGCACCCAATTTGGCACACGCTTGCCCTGGCTCATACTTTGCCAGGCAGGGGAAGCCAAGAGTGATCAGATCGTCAAACTTGTAGCCATCGCCACCATGCCGCGGCGACAGAGCGCAGATCGCACAGTCGATTGGCCCGCTCGTGCTGGGGTAGATAGGGTCACAGGTTCCGTCAACTCATTTCTTTGTCCTGGTTTATGGTACAATGGCGCCGACACCTTTTCTATCCATCGCCCGTTCATCCATGCGCCCACCACACCTACCAAACAATGGCTGCCGACCTGTACACACCCCAAATTGAGCGGACGGTGCAGGCAGTGGCGCGGCGGGCGTTGGCATTGCCAGCACTACTCTTCTTGACCGGTCACCGACCGCTGGCCTTCGTCGTTGGGCAGTTGCTCTACGTCCTGGACCCGTGCGCATCTCTGCTGGGCTGGCGAGGGGGGGCGGAATGGGCCGCGCTGCTCAGCGACCCGGCCGGCCCGGAGCTCTTGGCCGCATCTTTGAAGCAAGCGGAAGACCCTTCTACAACCTGACCTTCGGGCATCGCCATCCACATATGCTGACCAATAGATCGCAGGCGGCCATCGTCCAACGGTGGCGACAGGAAATCGAAATCAATCTGGAAGCTGGCGACCCGCCGATCCTTGGGATCGGCTTGGGTGCAGCCATGTTCGATGGGCTAAGCGGGGCGCGCGCCTTTCTGGCGTGGCAAGCATCCCGCGACGACGTCGCGCAGCCCCAGATCATCTCCGGCGGCGCGGACCCGTTCTGGCTGGTCATTTGGCTGTTGCCTGTCAGCCCACAACCATCTCCCCTGCGGAGTTGCTCTACACCGGCGCCGACCGCGCCACGCAGATCGCCAGCGTCACGCTTCAATCTCACCAGCAGCAAATCGCCCCATCGTCGCCCCGTCTCCGACCTGCCCACCGGCTTTGCACCGCTCTTCGCACCCCGGATCGGAGCCAGGCAGCGCCCCCCCGTACGAGGCGCTGCCCTGGACCGATGCATGTGCCAATCCGACGTCAGTTGTTCGAGTTGCCGATGGTCTCTCTTCCAACGTCGATAGTTGGGTCAGTTGGGCTGCGATTGGCTGCGCGGTGGCGTTGCTCGTGGGAGCGTTGCTGTTCTGATGGTAGACGCACGCGCCGGCCGGTTGCCCTTCCTGGGCGTGGTGACAGCGGTCATCTGTCTGGCGCTCATCGCGCTGGATCGTAGCGCACTTTTCCGTCACTGCGCGCTGTCACAAGCGTGCTCTACAGCTGGATGCTGCTTCTCGCCGGTTTTGCTCTGCTTCTCGGCGTAGCCAACGTACTTGCCGTCCACATCCGCCGGGTGGTTCGCGGCGTCCGAGAGTGGACCCACAGCCTGGCACTTGTGGTCTCGATGCTGGTCGTCTTCTGCATTGGACTGTTCAGCGCCGACGGTGTGGATGGTCTGTTGGGCGAATGGGTGTTCGACAGCGTGATTGCGCCTGGTCAGGCCATGTTGTTTGGTCTGTTGGTCTTCTTTATGGCCGCGGCTGGCTATCAGTTCCTGCGCTTCAATCGTTCGGGCGGGGGCTGGATGTTGGCTGGCGCATTGCTGATGCTGCTGGCGCAGACACCCGCAATCGGCGCGTTGCTGTCGCCTTTCTTGCCAGATCTGGCGACGTGGTTTCTGAAACTTCCCGTCACCGCCGCAACCCGAGGCGCGCTGCTGGGCGGCAGCCTGGCGCTTGTCGTCGTCAGCATCCAATTGCTGGCGCGACGCGGTGAAAAGTAGCGGCTACCTCCTGATGCCAAACACGATTCGCTGCCCACATTGCGGCATATCCAATCGGTCCGGTTCAAACTTCTGCAATGCCTGCGGCGCCAGCCTGCGTTCCGATGTTGAAGCGCGCACCACAACCGACCCCGACTCTCTCGACGAGCAGATCACCCCCGAAGAGTTGCAGACGCCTGGAGAGGCGCTCCAGGCGTGCAGGATACGGATCAGCCAGAGCGCGAAAGCACAGCAAGCCCGTACGCCGCGGCCCAACCCTGGTTGAGCGTGGATTATACCGAAGCCGCGGAGGGCGATCTGCTGACCAATGACGCGGCGGTCGAGGAATCTGCGGTCGGGAAGAGCGGCGCCCCTGGCCAAGATCGGCTGGTCATCGGTGTGCAAGGGTTGTTGCGTCCAATCGCGATTCTGAACCGTCTTCCGCAGTCCGCGACGCCGGACCGCGAACCCCAGCCGGACGAGCCGCGCACCGCAGCACCGTCGTCGCCAACTGCTGACGAACTGCGCCGGCTGCGTCAAACGCTGAATGCCGAGCCATCGATAGCCGCATTCGATCTTGCGCCGCTCTCTGGGCGGTTGCCTCCCCTGCGCATCGCCTGGGTCTTCTGGTTGATCGGCCTGGCCATCGCAACGCCGATCCTCTTGTCCTTCAACCGGCCGATGGGGCGTGCGACCGAATGGCCCGGCGTTGCCGAAGCCTACATTGCCATCGACAATCTATCTATCAACGCCGACGTGCTGGTCTATTGGGCCTATGATCCGGCAACCAGTGGCGAGATGGACCTTGTCGCGCTGCCGATTGTGCGCCACTTGATCGACCGGCGCTGCCGACTGATCGTGGTCAGCCCGCTGCCCAACGGACCTGCGGTCGCCCGGCGACTCTTCACGCGTGCGGTCGCAGATGCCCAGACCAGCAGTGTAGGTTCGCCGGGTGCGGGTCAATCGCTCTTTATCGACGGCGGCTACCTGCCCGGCGGCGCATCGGTGCTGCCCCTGGTCGGTCAAGATTTGCCGGCCGCGCTCTCGCCCGAGGCCCGCGCCAACTACATCGGCCCGCCGGATCTTGCGATTGTCTTGGGTGCGCAGGCCGAGGATGTTCAAGCATGGCTGGAGCAGGTGCAGCCGCTCAACCTGCTGCCCGTGGTTGCGGTGGTCAGCGCGGGCGCAGACCCGATGGCGCGGCCCTATCTCGACAGCGGCCAGTTGCGCGGCCTCGTGAGCGGTTTTGACGGCGCGGCCAGCTATTGGCGACTCAGCGGCGAAGCATTGTCTCCGCCGGAAGATGCGTTGATGCGTGGTCAGCTTGTCTATCAAAACTGGGGCGCGTTCGCTCTGTTGCTCGTCCTGCTCTTGGGCAACCTCGCCGCGCTTTCGACAAGAAGATCCGACCCGTAGCCGATATGACTTCCCTCGAACTGACCACCTCATCTGCGCTCGACAGCATTGGGCTTTGGGTTGGCCTGGCTATCTCGCTGACATTGCTGAGCCTGATCGTGCGCGACAATCCATTTGCCCGCCTGGCCCAGCATATCCTGGTTGGGGCGGCCCTTGGCTATGCCGCCATTCTCGTCGTGCGTCAATTGTTGGCGCCGCGCCTCTTCGCCCCTTTGCTGGAGGATCCAGGCGCGAACCCGTGGCTACTGGCTCCGCTGGTGTTGGGGTTGTTGCTGTGGGCGGCAGGGGGCGAACGGCTCATCCGCACCCGAAGCACCACCGGCGCAGACGGCGGCTGGCGGCGGCTATTGCAGATGTTGGGCGCGGCGCCCGTGGCGCTGATGCTGGGCGTGACCATCGGTGTGGGGGTGACTGGCGCGCTGCAAGGGACGCTGTTGCCGCAGTTTGTCTATGCCGCCGACTTTGGCTTCGACCCGCTGGCCTCTGGCAGCCAGATACTCGTCGGTCTGCTCACGCTCCTGATCACCAGCGGTGCGCTGATCCATCTCTTCGCCGATGCCGAGGGCCTGGTCGCACAACAGCCGGGTTGGGTGCGCAGCGCGTTGGCCGCCTGGCTTTGGCTCGGCAAGCGGGGTCTCTGGCTGGCCGCCGGCTTCGTCTTTGCCCGGCTGATGGCATCACGTTTCAGCCTGCTGATCGGCCGCGTCGAATATCTAATGTACACGGTCAGCCAGTCCACTCTGTGGCAATGGGCAGAGTCGATCTGGCAGGCTTTTTTTGGATAGGATGTGTTCAAATGAGCTGGGCATATGCGATAGTGACTTGCCGCATTCCGGGATAAGGGCAGTTTGCCCTTTCCTCACCCGACCGAACTCGAGCAAGAAGCGACTGTACCAATGAGTGAGATCAGCGCGCGCGACGCACTTCAACCCAGCGATCGAACCGCCGCCGGCAGCCTGATGGCCGTGGGTGTGGAAACAGCCGGCGTGCGCGCCTGTCTGCTGGAACCGGTCAGCGGACGCCACCGGCTGGTCGGCTGGATGGCTCTGCGACGCGGCCCGGATGGGTCGGTCAGCCAGCCAATCTCGACTGTGGTTCGACGGTTGGGCAGCCGGCTGGGGCGCACCCTGTGGGACGACCTGCGCGAGCAACCGTTGCTGGCCAGCGACGACAAGCTGCGCTACCCGCCGCTTTCCCACTTCTTGGTCGGCGCAAGTCCCCGCCCGCGGCTGCGCGTCTGGTTGACAGGCCTCAGCGAGAGCGTGAGCCTTGCTTCGGCTCGGCAAGCGACCATCGCCGCGCCGGTGCAGATCGTCGGCGAAACCGCGCTGGCCGCCGGCGCCAATGGCGAACGGCTGGCCAATCAATTTCGCCAAGCAGCGCCCCGAAGTGGTCGTCGTGACCGGCGGCTATGACAGCCGCGAGCC
>JAAUPU010000280.1 GCA_012032975.1 Caldilineaceae bacterium
ACGACGGACGCACGAATCACCCATCCAGCCAGAGAACCAAGCCGCTGTCTTCACCGTGGAACTGGAGGCCGGTCCGGCGCTGCTTCATACCTGGTTCGACGATGAGCGCAAGCAGCCGATCTGCGGCGCGTATTATGTCTATGCCTCGCGTTTAGGCTGACGAAGATTAAAGCGGCGGCGAGTTTACAGCCATCCGGCTGAAAAGAGCCTCGGCATACTCAACCGACCCTTGCCCACACTCGTCCCCGTATTTTGGCGCAGTTACTTTGCCCCACATCATTGCGACGTTCTATAATGGCGAGGTCGGTTCCAGCCGACGATCATCCAGCAGACGTCGATCTTCTCCACAAAACAACCGAAAACTACCAAAAGAACAAGGACGAACTCGCAATGCGCGCAGTACAGATCACAGCACCCGGCCAGTCCACCATACTCGACATACCCAAGCCGGAGCCAAGACTGGGTGAGGTCTTGGTTCGCACGACCCAGGTATCGCTCTGCGGTAGCGACACTCACTCCTTCCTCTTCGGCGCGCCAGAGCAGTACCCGCTACGGCCAGGGATGTCTGGCCATGAGGTTCTGGGCATCGTAGAGGAGATCAACGCCCCTGGCTCATCACTCCTGGTCGGAGACCATGCGCTGGTGCTGGTCACCAACAACCAGGGCATGGCAGAATACGCCGTCGCGCCGATTGAAAACGTACTGCCACTCGCAAATACCAGGCCCGCCGAGCATCTGCTCCAGGCCCAGCAATTGGGCACGATTTTCTATGCGGCGCAGCATTTGCCCAACGTGGTCAACAAGGATGTGGCTGTCATCGGCCAGGGGTCCGCCGGTCTGTGGTGGAACTTCGTGATGCGCCGCATGGGGGCGCGGCGGGTGATCGCCGTCGATCTGCAAGCCCATCGCCTGGCCATTGCCGGCCACTTCGGTGCGACCCACACCATCCACAACTTGCACAGCGATGCGGTAGAGCAGTTGGAGGCCCTGACCGACGGCACACTCGCTGACGTGGTGATCGAGGCTGCCGGCGAGCCTGATTCCATCAACCTGGCCATCGACTTGGTCAAACGATATGGCTGGCTCTTCTATTTCGGCGTGCCTCGCGCCCACGTCATGTCTTTCCGCATGTTGGACTTTTTCCGTAAGAATCCGTCGGTCAAGAGCATGGTGGGGGCGCTCCAGGATCCGGGCCATTCCTGCACACGCATGGCGCTGGAACTGATCGCCAACGGGGAAGCCAATGTGGGGCCGATGATCACACACCATATCCCCTTTGAGCAGGTGCAAGAGGCCTACGAACTGCAATACACGCGCGACGAGGGCGCGGTGAAAATCGTGGTGGATATGCCAGGCCTGGCCACTCTCAACGGGCGCTGACAGGAGAAACCACGTGATCATCCACACTGTTGCATTCAAACTGAAACATGCAGCTGGCTCGCAGGCCGAGCGCGACTTCCTGGAAAAGGTGCGAGCCTCGCCGCCATCGAGACGGTGCACGAGTTCCGCTTGCTGCGCCAGGTGAGCACAAAAAACCCGTATGACTTCAGCTTCTCCATGAAGTTCGCCGACCAGGCCGGGTATGATTTCTACAACCAGCATCCTGACCATGTGGACTTCGTGCAGAATGTCTGGCGAAACGAGGTCGAAGATTTTCTGGAAGCCGACTTCGTCGAAATATCGGGATAGGTCGTGCAGAGAGTCTTTCTCATCGGCGGCTCGTCGCATGTGGGCAAAACGACGCTGGCCAAATCGCTGGCCTCCTCGCTCGGATGGCGCTGCATCTCTACCGATAGCCTGGCGCGCCATCCCGGTCGCCCGTGGAAGACAGCGCCGGAGGTCGTTCCAGCCCACGTCTCCGAACACTACCGTTCGCTGGCAGTCGATGAACTTCTGGCCGATGTGCTGCTCCACTATCGGCGCAACGTCTGGCCGCAGGTCGAGGGGTTGATAGAGACGCAGCTCGCCGATGGGGCGACCGACGGGCTGATCATCGAGGGGTCGGCACTATGGCCAGAATGGGTGACCACTCTGAACTCCGGGTGTGTTGGCTCGCTCTGGTTGACGGTGAACAGCCACCAGTTCGCCATCCGCATCTACGCAGAAAGTGACTACGCGCAATGCGCCCCGAGCGAACAAGCGCTGATCGACGCGTTCCTGGCGCGTACGCTGGCCTATGATGCGCGGATGAGAATGGCACTGCACAGACTTGGGCTTGAAGCGCTCTACGTGGATCCGGAGAGCACCGCGGAGTCACTCAGTGAACTTTGTCTGCAACGCATTGCGACCGGATCAGCGCCCAATTCGCCATAGCACTGCATCGACATTACCTGCAAAATGGGGTCAGCGTCACGGCGTGCGATCCGCATCGGGTCCAGGCAGCGCTTGCCTCCCTCTGCCCAATACAGCGCTGAAATCTGGGAAACCTGCTCAGACCCGGACAGTTTGATACCGTTCCAAAATCCTCGGGATCAGGTACTCCTCGAAGGCCCGCTCCACAGCGTATTCAGGCTGCCAGCCCCACTCCAGTTTGGCCAGGCTGTCGTCGATGTCGGCCGGCCAACTGTCGATGATCGCCTCGCGCTTGCGGTCCGGTGCAAAGCTGATCTCAGCGTCGGGAAAGGCCGCGAGCACGCGGTCGCGAATCTGGCCGGCGGAGAGGCTGAAGCTGGTCACATTGTAGACCTGGCGCGTCAAGACCTCGCGCGGGGCAGCGCCCAGTTGCAACAGTGCGCTCACAGCATCCGGCATGGCCAAGAACGGGATGCGCGCCTCCGGTCGCACGAAGCAGGCGTAGGCTCGGCCCTGCGCGGCCGCGTGCAACATCTCCGGTGCGAAGTCGCTGGTGCCGCCCGATGGCAACGTCGATGCGCTGATCAAGCCGGGGAAGCGCACGCCGCGAAAGTCGATGGTCACCGGCTGCTCCACTGCCAGTTGACGATAGTGGCGGGAGAAGTAGCCGCCCAACATCTCGCAGTAGAGCTTGTTGCAGCCGTACATGGTGCGGGGCTGGTTCCACTCGTACTCGCGCACCCTCTGGTCGCGCTGCTTGGTCTCCAGGTCGGGCATGCCATAGACGGCAATCGAACTGGGGAAGATAAACTGGATCGAGCGCCCGCGCCACTGGCTCTGCTCCGCGGCCAGCTTGAGCAGCGAGAGCGTGCCCTCCACGTTGACCTGATGCGCCATCTCCGGCGTGATCTCGCTACGGGTCGAGAGCAAGGCGGCCATGTGGTAGATCACGTCGATCTCGTATTCGCTGACCAGCCGCGTCAGCAGCCGAGTGTCGAGCAGGTCGCCGTCGACATGGGTCGCCAATGCACGGATGTCGTCGGGCAACGGCTTGACATCCAGGGTCAACAATTGATTCTCGCCGTCGTCGGCCAGCCGTTCGACCAGCGCCTGACCCAATTCGCCGCTGGCACCGGTGATCAGAATCGCCCGCTTGCGCATTATCAGATCACCCCCATCTCACGGCCCACCCGCTCGAAGATCGCCAACCCCGCCTCCAGGTCCGCGGGGCTGTGGGCGGCGCTGTTCATGACGCGGATGCGCGCTTTGCCCAGCGGCACGGTCGGAAAACCGATGGGCATGGCAAAGAGGCCCTCTTCAAAGAGCCGCTTGCTGAAGGCCTGGGCCAGCGGCGCTTCGCCCAGCATCACCGGCGTGATGGGCGTCTGGCTGTGGCCGGTGTCGAAGCCCAGCGACCTCATGCCCTCCTGAAAGACGCGTGCGTTCTGCCAGAGCCGGTCGACCAACTCGGTCGATTCCTGAAGAATGCGCGTGGCCTCGATGCAGGCGGCCACATCGGGCACAGTCATCGCGCTGGAAAAGAGAAAGGGGCGACCCCGCTGGCGCAGCCAATCGACGATGTTCCGTTTGCCCGCGACCAGGCCGCCGACCACCCCAAAGGCCTTGCTCAGCGTGCCCACCTCCACATGGACGCGACCGTGCAGACCGAAGTGATCGACGATGCCGCGGCCCCCTTTGCCCACGCACCCCTTCGCCGTGGGCGTCATCCACCATCAACAGCAGCCCGTGCGCCTCGGCGACCTCGCAGATCGCATCCAGTGGCGCGATGTCGCCATCCATGCTGAAGACGCCATCGGTGACGATCAAGCCGCGGCTGTAGCCGGTGGTCGCCGCGATCTGGGTGCGCAGGTCATCGACATCGGCGTGGGCATAACGCACCACGCGCGCCCGGCTCAGGCGGCAGGCGTCGATGATGCTGGCGTGGTTCAGCTCGTCGGAGAAGATCACGTCGTCCTTGCCGACCAGCGCGGGATGGTGGCCAGGTTGGCCATGAAGCCACTCTGAAAGCTGACGCACGCCTCCGCCTCTTTGAAGTCGGCCAGCCGCTGCTCCAATTCAAGATGGAGCGAAAGGGTGCCAGCGATGGTGCGCACCGCACCGGGGCCGATGCCAAAGCGGTCGATGGCCTCTTTGGCTGCCGCGCGCAGCCGTGGGTCGTTGGCCAAACCCAGAAAGTTGTTGGCGCAGAAGTTGAGCAAGCGCCGGCCGTCGATGGTCACCCGGCCATCCATGGGCGACTCGATGGTGCGGATCTCCGCGAGCAGGCCGCTCGCGGCTAGGCGATCCATCTCCTGGTCGATCCATGCCGTGGGGTTGCTGTTCATGACCTCTCCTTTCCGAGCGATGGGTGCGGGTAGCCGCTTTGATCGTACACTCGGCCGTCACAGCCGCCAATCTCGGCTGCCCCGCACGTACACTTGCGCTCTACGTTGGGCCGGTTCCGCGAGATTCTTATCGGCAAGTGAATCGGGAAATGGAAACAGTCCTGGCACGGAAAGCGGTGGTTGCGATATGGCCTTGAATATCGGCCTAAAATGCCGCCACTGCAAAGACTATTGCAAATGCCCCCAGTCGCTGTACAATCTCCGGCGTGAGTCTGGCACTTGTCAGACTCGAACACGCTCAAAAAATTGGAGGAACCTCGCCCAATGAATCGAGATGCTGACTTCAAGAACCAGCTGTTTTTCTTCATCCTCTTTGCTGTGCTCCTGGTGTTGGGCTACTGGCTCCTTCATCCGTTCCTGGGCACGATTGCCTTCTCATTGATGGTCGTCATCATCCTAAAGCCCCTTTTCAACGTAGTCAATCGGTGGGTTGGCGGACGGTCGAGCTTTGCAGCAACCTTGACCATTTTGCTCTTTTTTGCGGCGATCATTGTCCCGATTGGGCTGGCCATTGGCATCGTCACCGAAGAGATAGAAAGCCTCGTACAGGCTGTGGAAAGTGTGGACGGAGATTACGGCGCGTTCGTCGATTCGTTGCAGACGGAGATCGACTCTTTGGTGGCGGGCACTCCTCTGGAGGGTCGATTCCAGATCAGCGATGAAACTGGTGAGAATGTGCGCGCCGCAGTCCT
>JAAUPU010000281.1 GCA_012032975.1 Caldilineaceae bacterium
CAGTACCGCCGTTCCACGCTCGATGGTGGTCGGGCATGACCAGCGTCGCACTTTGTACCCTTGCGCGCACCAAAGCCAGCGCAATGCCGGTGTTGCCGCTGGTCGGCTCCAGAAGGATCGTCTCTGGGCCAATCAGACCGGCTTCTTCCGCGGCTTCATCATGCTAAGCCCGATGCGATCCTTGACGCTGCCGCCGGGGTTGAAGAATTCCAGTTTGGCCACCACATCGGCCACCGAGCTTTCGGACAGCTTGCGCACACGCACCAACGGCGTGTTGCCGATCAGGTCGGCGATGCTGTCGGCGATCCGTGGGCTTTTCTCTGCCAATGCCACGTTACGTCTCCTTTCGGCTTGCGCCAAGAAAATGGTTGAATCCCGGTCACTCCCAGTTGGCTGACCGGGTTTGGGCAGGGTGCTCGCCCAACTGCGCAGGATGCACGACGATTCAGGCGGACGAATCATCCGAGAAGCAGACATCACGCAACCGCTGCGTGGCCTGGGCGGAGATCCGCGCCAAAGAATCCTAGAGAATGCCATCCCGTCGCCGCCTGATCTTATCAGCTACTGCGACATTATTCAAAGTGTAGCTCGCCAACGGGCGCCTCCCAGAAGCGGGGCGACTGCCCCATATCTGGGATGGTCCTCTCGCCAACGGCTTTGGATTCCCCACCAACTGCCGACTCAATTTCTCGCTGCTGGTGGCAAAAGGTACTATGTTTCAAAATGGCGCGACCTGGGCAGCGGCAGGATTAGTGTGACGAGTATCCACTGCCGGAGCGAGCCGGACAACGTCTCTTTCATGTAGCACTCTTTGAGTTGGAAAGGTTGGGCTATTGCTGTGGAAAGACCATTGAGAATACACATCACGGGCGTCTATGGGCTGATCGGGAATCTTGTCTATACCCACCTCAGCCAGCAGCCGCAACGCTATGATCTCTACGGCAGTGGGCGTCGCAGGGTCAGCTCGCAGCGGGCCGATGAGCAGAGCATCACCCGGCTGCCAGACGACCACTTCGCGATTGCCGACTTGAGCGATGCCGAAGCCATCGCCAGCGCGATTGACGGCATGGACGCGGTCCTTCACATCGGCGCGGTGCCCGACCCCAGCTCCTCGTTCGATGACGTGCTGAGCAGCAACGTACGCGGCACCTACAATGTGCTGGAGGCCTGTCGTTTGGCGGGGGTGAAGCGGCTGGTCTACGCCAGCTCGATCATGGTCAACTGGGGCTATTTCCAGTTTCAAGAACCCTATCGCGCCATCCGCGAGCAGCGCTTTGCGGACGTTCCCGCTTCGATCCCGATGATCACCCATATGGATCTGCCGCGGCCGACCGAGCCTTACTCGGCCAGCAAGGTCTGGGCAGAGGCGCTCTGCCGCACCTATTTTGATGCCCATGCCCTGTCCACCATCTGTCTGCGGATCGGCTGGGTCAACAAGGAGAACCACTGCTTCCGGCCCGAGGTCAACTCGGTCTGGTGCGGCAACCGGGACATTGTGGACATTTTCGAGAGGGCGTTGGAGGCAACCGAAGAACGGCTCTTCGATATTTGCTATGCCCTCTCGGAGAGCAAGTATCGCTGGGTGGACCGCGAGCACACCTATCAACGGCTTGGATTCATGCCCCAGGACAAGACGGACGATGTGGTGTAGGAAAAGCTTCTAACGGGAAGCAGTGGATGGTACAAGAAGAGCGCCGGGGCTGATAGCCCGGCGCTCTCTTCGTTCATCGTTTGTCAACTGGGCGCACAGCACATCACGAATCCGCGACGCTGCCGTCTTCGTGAAAGGCGCCATAGCGCCGCACGACCAAACCGCCGGCCTGATATCTGGTGAAGTCTGGCTGGTAACGGGCGCAGGCTGCCTCGTCCACTTCCACGCCGATGCCCGGTTTTTGTGGCGGATAGATGTAACCATCGACCACGGGCAGCGGCTCTTTGACCAGTTCCATCGCTTGCGGCGCCACATCCGGGTCCACCATCTCCTGAATCACGAAATTCGGCGCGGCAAAATCCACCTGGACACAGGCCGCGGTCGAGACCGGGCCATAGGGGTTGTGAGGGGCCAGTCCGGCATAGTAGACCTCGGCCATGGCGCCGATCTTGCGCACCTCGCTGATGCCGCCAGCGTGACAGGTGTCCGGCTGCAAGAGGCTGGCCGCGCCCTGTTCCAGAATCTCGCGGAAACCCCAGCGGGTGAAAAGCCGCTCCCCAGTCGCGATGGGTGTGGTGAGGGCGCGGGCAATGGGCGCCATCGCGGCTGGATTCTCAGCCTGGCTTGGCTCTTCCAGACAGAAGGGGCTGTACGGCTCGAAGCGCTTGCCATACTGGATCGCCATCTGCGGCGTCAGCCGGCCATGCAGGTCGAGCAGGATATCCACGTCGTCGCCCACTGCCTCGCGCACGGCGCGCAGCCCAGCCTCTGCTCGCTTGAGCACGGCCGGCCCATCGAGAATACGCGTCAGCGGAACCGGCACCGTCTTGATTGCGGTCCAACCTTTGGCAATCTTGGAGAGCGCGTCCTCGGCCATCTGGTCGGGTGTTGCGCCGCCAAAGTGGGTGTACATCCGCACCTTGTCCCGCACCGGCCCGCCCAGCAGTTCGTAGACCGGACGGCCCAACTCCTTGCCCTTGATGTCCCACAGCGCCTGGTCGATGCCCGACAGTGCGGAGAGGCCGATCACACCCAGCCGCCAGAAACCGCTGCGATAGAGGATCTGCCAGCACTGCTCCACATGGCGCGGGTCTTTGCCTGCGATCATCGGCTCCATATCTTCGATGCAGCCGGCCACCGCGCGCGGCTTGCCCTCCAGCGAAGCCTCGCCCCAGCCGATCAGACCGGGCACATCCGTCTCCACCTTGACAAAGACAAAGACGCGATGCCCTCCGTCGGCCAGGATGGGTTTGATAGCCGTGATTTTCATGCCGTTTTCTCCTTGGTCTTGGATGGCGGAATGCAAGGATGCTGGGATGCTGGGGTGAGGGGGTGCACGAATCTTTCATCCCCTCACCTTGTCATCCCCCTCATCCCCTCCCAAGCCTACCACGTCCGCCCCTCCAAAAACTCCTGGATCGTATCCAGAGGTACGGTCAACTCATCCTTGTGGTCGTTCAGCCAGCCAGAGAAGTCGGCTTCGATGTCGTCGGTCCAACGTCGGTCGATCTGGCCCGATGTGTAGACGCCTTCGCTCAGCCGCTGCTTGCCAAAAGTGTCGCGCAAGTTGACCAGTTCCGAAGTCTTGACTACCTTTCTACCAGATGGGGCGGGATAAAGACGACCCCATCCTTGCGGCCCAGCACCACGTCGCCGGGCATGACGGTGACCTGGCCGATGCGCACCGGGCAATTGACCCCCAGCAGCATGATGGTCGGCGATGCGTAACTGGGGTGCCAACCGCGCACAAAACTCGTAAAGCCGGGGATCTCCTCGATGCCATCCAGGTCGCGCACTGCGGCGTCGTGAACCACACCATTGCCAGACTTGGCGTAGATCGACGTGGCCAGGTTGTCGCCGATGATCGCTCCCTCCTCAATCTTGCCGTAGACATCGGCGACGTAGACATCCCCCTGCACCAGCATGTCAATGGGCCAGGAGATTTGGTCGCCCACACAGCCCAGCCGCGCCCCCTTCTCTTCCATGATCGTGCGCATGACCGGTCGCCGCGGCATGTACATCGCAGTGAGCGCTGACCGGTCAGCACCTGCCCAGGATGGGTGCAGACCATGCCGATCTCGTGCTGGTGATGATAGCCGGCGTTGCGCAGCACGCCCCACGCCTGGGTGATGGTCACGTTGCGCACGCGCTGGATCAGGTCGTCGCCAACTTTGGGACGACCGTCTTCGAAGCGCTCGCCGTGCCATTCGCGCGTGTACTCGATCAGTTCGTCGGGGTTCATGTTCAGCGGGGAAAACTTTTCCATCGTCTGTCGGCTCCTTGCGGATTGGCTGAATGGAGATTGGATAACAGAAGCTATTTACGGGCGATCTATCCACTTGTAGGCGCTCTTGGCATTGCGCCAGAAATAGTTCTCCGACGCCTGTTGACCCTTTGCGGCAAAGTAGGTGCGTACGATGTCGATGCAGGTTGCATAGTCGCCGGCGCGCTCGCAGACCGGCCAGTTGCTCCCATAGATCAGCCGCTCTGCGCCAAAGGTGGACCAAAAGAGATCCAACGCGGGACGGTAGAATTTCACGTCACCCGGCGCGGGCTGAATGACGCTATTTTCCATCAACGCCGACACCTTGAGGAAAATATTCGGCCGCTGGGCGGCCAGGCGGAAACGTTCGACCCAATCCGGCGTCGGCTCTGCACCATTCAGCGGCATGGAGCCGATGTGGTTGATGATGATTCGCAAGTCGGGGACGCGGTCAGCCAGGTGCAATACATGGTCAAAATGCTCGTCTCGAACCAGCGCATCCAACGCGAGATCGAGCGCGGCCAGTTGCCCCATGTCGCGCATGAAGCCAGCCTCGTCGAGTTGTGCCAATGCGTTGCCGTTGCAACGGATGCCACGAAAGAGCCGATTGCGCGCCAGTTCCTCAATCGTCTCACCAAAATCTGGCTGGTTCGGTTCGACCCGGCCCACAAAGCCGACGATAAACGGTTCGTCGGCCGCCAGGTCCAGGATCCACTGGTTGTCAGCCAGCCAGGCGCTCGCCTCGACCACCACTGTGCCGGTGACGCCCTCGGGCTGGGCCACGGCTTTGCAATGCGCTGGCAGCACCGTGCGGTAGAGCAAGGCGTTGTCGGCGGGCGGCCAGGGCACACCCTGCGGTCGGAATGGATCGTAAAAATGTGTGTGAGTGTCAATGATCATGGGTTCGAGTCCTTGTCCGGGTTGGGCCGTTGCCGAAGAAATACTATCCACCAAGTCACACGAAGGTTCACGAAGAAACGGCTTCTATCTTGGTGTCCCTTGGTGTCCCTTGGTGTTCCTTGGTGTCCCTTGGTGTTCCTGGTGGATCTACGCATCCTCAGGCGAGGAATGCGGTCCGCCGTTTGCGGAAATGATCCCAATCCCATTCTGCGCCCCAGCCGGGACCAGCGGGCGGCGCAATCATGCCATTCTGCGGCGTGGGCGGGTTGAGCAGACCGATCTCCTTGCCCGCGACATCGCGGCTCCCGCCGGGGAAATATTCGTAGTAACTGGTATTGTCGATCGCGCAGACCAGATGCGCATGAACCAGGCCAAAAAGCCCGCCAGGTCCGTTGAGTTCGATGCGCGTGGCGTGGTGGTCGGCGAGATGGGCCAGCTTGAGGATGCCGGTCGCACCGTGGCGCGCGTTGGCGCGCAACAGGTCGGTCGCAGCGGAGATCAGCCATTGTCCGCTCTGGCGCAGGTCGTGCATGAAGCTCTCCGGCGCAAGGACCGGCACCTCCA
>JAAUPU010000282.1 GCA_012032975.1 Caldilineaceae bacterium
TTCGACCCCAGCCGCTGGGATGCCGGTGACCGCAATGGATGCGCCCCTGTTCGGCCATGAGGCGGGCAGTGACCGCGCCAACCCCCGCTGCCCGCACCGGTGATGAGGGCCACCTTGCCTTCAAGTTTCATCCCCGTTTCCTTTCATTTTTGGAGCGAACCATGGCTGATTCCTGGCGCGCTTTGTCATGCCAACTGGATGGCCGCGGCCATCGTATCATCAAAGCGGCGATGTTCAAACAAAATAGTGATTCTTGCCAAAGCTGCATCGTCAGCTCGATTATCCAGCGGAGAGGGCGGTCGTCGCGGCGATGCAGCCGGACAACGCGGCGCGGCCCGATGTATCGCCCGTTGCGACGATGCGCGCCAGCGCAGAGGCAAGCAAGGCACGATCCCCGGTGCGAGCGCCGTCGGCCAGACCATGCCACGGCGCACCGAATTGACCGCTGCCCGCACAGCGCAGCCATTGCCCACTCAAGCGCGTGGTACGCTGCGTCGCGAGCATGGCGATCCGCTGGCCCACACTGGACGCCGACCAACCGCGCGCCCGATCCAGTCGCTCCAAGAACAGACCAGCCACAAAACCAAGCAGGAAATCATCGCCAGCCGGCGTCAACCCAGGGCCAAGACCTGCCAGGCCGATCACACCGCTGTCAAGCAGACCAGCGTCGCAGCCAACCAGTCCACATGTCAACGCCTCAATTGCGCCTTGGGAGCGCAACGCGAAATCGTCGCGCAGCTTGAAAGCAAGACCGCCAGCAAGTGCATCAAGGCCAGGCCGTTCAGCCCATCTTGCGCGGCCACTTCCAACAGAAAGTTCAGCGCGGCCTGGGACTGCTCAGCTTCGGGCCAGACTGGCCGTGGGTTCCAACGAGGCACGTCGGACACATCCAGCTCACCGGCGGGCAGTTGCAGTTGCCTGTCAGCATAGCGCACCGGCTGACCAGACGACAAGCCATGCCACATTGGGCGTTTCAACACCAGATGAAAAGGTCCGTCGCCCTGTTCGGATGTGACCAGCGCAATCAGTGCGCTTGATGTGGGTTCGACGATACCCAGATTGCAGGCGTGGTCGTGAACGCCCAAGACGCGCAACAGCATTGGGGCATCGTCAAAATGGTGGGCGATGGCGAGGCTGATGCTCTGTGGTTGATGGTTGAGCATCACGCGAGGAAAAGGGGCGCTGGCTCGCAGTGTTGGCGCACTGCGTTTGTCGAACATCTCTGGGATCAGCGGGCTAGAGCGGGTGACGCGCGGTAATCTCGCGCCAGAGTCGGCATAGGCCATCGCCGAACGAGAGTTGGGCGCGAATTCGGGGACCGGTGCGCGATGGATGCCCATCCGCTCGACGTCAGAAGCATAGGGGATGGCTGTCTCCAACATTTCTGGCTGGCTGTCCGCTGCACTCTCGATGACTTCCAGATGCAGATTCTTGCGTCGATCCACCATCGTGAAGAAGGCCATACGTTTGAGATCGTCCAGCCGCTGCTCATTGCAAAACCCGACAATCTGGTCATAGGTGCGTAGCGACAACGTGGTCGGAATCATCGGGATCAGCAGCACCTGTGCGGCCCCGAAGATGTTCTCTGACACGAGCGAGATGCTGGGTGGGCAGTCGAGGAAGATGACATCGTAGTCGCTGGCAAGCGGTTTCAACAGACGACGAAACTGGCGCTGTGGCTTCTTGCGATTGTCCAGAGTCAGATCCAGATTGCGATACGAAAAATCGGCAGGCAGCAGATCTAGCCCCGGATAGTCGGTGCCCTTGATATGCGTATCCAAGGGGCGCTTCTGCGCGACCAAGCCTTCCGAACCGCCGCGTATCTTCGCCTTGACCCGGAAATAGTACGATGCCGCGCCCTGAGGATCGAGATCCCAGACCAGGGTGCGCGCCCCGCCTGCCGCGGCTAAATAGGCCAGGTTGATTGCCGATGCCGTCTTGCCAACGCCACCCTTGATGTTGTAGAGCGCATAGACTCGCACAGAATCTCCTCGGAGAATTAGAACTGCCCGGCCGACTCCAGCAGTTTACGAAATTGGTCGCGGTTCTGTTTGGAATCAAAATTGGCAAAACAGGTGGAAAATTCGATGCGCGCCTCGTGCTGTCTGTCGTAGAGATGACCGATGAGGATCCCCATTGCCATCAATGCATCAGCAGAGATTAGCCCTTCGGCGACCATATCCTTGCCAAACGAACGCAGCGCATGCAACTGCACTTCATAGTCCTGAAACATGCCCAGGTTGTCCTGTAACAGCTTCAACTCCTTGACGATCCGCTTGATTGCGCCGCCATCGTAGAGGCTCTGGAAAAACTCCAGCAGATAGCGCAATTTCTTGCAGGTCTTGCGCAGGTCGTGCAGGTCGGATGCGGGTGAGTCGGGGCCGATCGCCCGGCCCTCCTTGAGCGCTCGCTTGTGGATCTGCCGAATTCGCTTGGAGGCCACTGCGGCGATGGGCTTGAGTCCCTCTTTCGTCAGCATGGCGGAGTGTTGCAGTTCGGTCAGCGCATGCCGCCACTCCTGCTTGAGGATCTGGTACCGGCTTGACATCAACGCCGCAACGAGCCGGGCATGTTCAGTTTGCTGATGCGCGGTCAGATGAGATTCGGCCAGCGGGTGTGAGGGTCGTCGCGGGCAAAGGGCGGAAGGTCCGCGCGGTACTCCTCGAACTGCAACAGATAGACATCCAGGTCGCGAGTCGGTCCAGTCATTTCCCCCAGCCAGCCAAATTCGCCGCGGAAATGTTGCTCGATCTCCGATGGCAGGACGCCGCGGACCTGGCTGAGTGCAGAACGCGTACGCCGCACGGCAACCCGAAAGTCGTGGAGGAATTCGGAATCCAGGTCTGCGATCAGCCCCGGCTCGTTCTGCTCCATGGTCACCAGCAGTTCCAGCAGGATTGTCTTGAGCGCCGAATCGGCTGTCATTTCGGGGCGTAGCAGCACATCCAGTTTGCCCGAATAGTCGCCGGGTTTGCGCCCCACGGCAGCCAAGGCACTTGCCAAGAGTGGTCTGGCACTGATCGAGACGCCAGCCTCTTGCTCCAAGACCGTCTGCATCTCCGCAACGTGGAGATCGTACCCCTTGACCGGCCACAGCGTCAGACGCGTAGGCGCCGCCGCGACCACGTCGCCAGCGTCGTCTATAACCCAGATTCCCTGGAGCGAAAGACGAAGAACCGTCTTCTCATCCTCGTTCAATACATTGATTGCGCGCCCGACCACCCGCGTGCGGATGACGGGCAAGAGGGCGCGCATGGTCAGCAGAGGCTCCAGCGCTGCGCGCAGTGGCCCCGCGGGAAGATCCCAGGCAAAACGAGGCATCGTCGGCGTGGCAAGGGTGGCCTGTGGTCGGTCGTCGTCCAGTTTCCGCCATTGAAGCAAAAAGCCACTTTCCTCTGCGCTCACCTCGAGCAACGAACCGGCTGCATACAATCGCCAATCAAAAGTGTCGTAATAGGTGCCCTCGCAAGCGACGGGCGCGGCCATCTGAACCGAGAAGCGCTCCTGGAGGCGCTGGGTCAGCACGGCTGTCTCGACGTCGGTAGAGATCTCGTAAACCAGGTGAGTCGATGACATATGGGTGATAAAGGGTATTTCTAGCCTGGATTGTGCTTTTCAGCGCCAATGGTTGTGCAATGAAATGAGAGTGGATCACCTGCGCGGTCAACCGAGCGCTGGCCGACAACAAGATTTGCATATAGTTTGCCACGTTCTGGCTGTTTTCGCCAGCAGATAGCGAAGACGAATTGGGCAAGTTTGACGGGCCAGCACGTAGAGATGGGAGCGTTCGTCAACTGGATGGAGGTGGGGAAAACTCCGGGGTTCTGTGGAGGGTCGATGCGAAGGGCAGCGCGAGGATCAGTGCGCGGATCAGTGCGCTGTCACTGGCCGGAATCGGCAGCAGGGTTGCCAACACCGGCCAGTGACAAATCTATCATTGGGGGCTATTCGCCACCAGGCGTAACTTCGACCTCCAACTTTTCAAAGCCTTCACCGGTCGTGTCCACATCCTCAATACCAGCCAGCGCGGCTTCGGCCAGATCGGTGCGAACGGCCGCATCGTCGGGCGCTGCGGAGAGGACAGCAAAATCGACGCTGATGTCCACAGTCTGCTGATAGAGGTCATCATCCATCACGCCGATGCCATTGGGCGACGGCCAGATCAGCGCGTTGATCTCGTTGAGCTGCCAGCGCATATGGCCTTCGCCCAGGGTCGGGCCGTTGTCCAGCACGATGTCAACACACTCGTCGACATTGTCACGACAGTGAATCCAGCCGCGGAAAGTGGCGCGCAGGAAGCGCTCGGCGATATCCTGATTGGCCTCGTCTTCCAGCCACTCGCCGCGTGCAAAGACATGATCCTGAAGCATGGCCGTGCCCACATCGTTGTAGTCGATCACGGTCAGATCTTCGGGCTGGTAGAGCTCGCCAGTTTCGGGATTGGTGGCTTCCAGCACCTGAGCGTACTCGTTGTAGATCATGGCCTGGGCCGCGTCGACCTCCCGGTTGAGCAGCAGCGACATATCAAAGGGCTGCTGCACGATGGTCACCTGGTTGGGATCGTCCGGCTCGATGCCAGCTTGGCGCAGCGCGGCATAGAGCTCCCACTCGTTGCCAAAGCCCCAGGTGCCGATGCGCTTGCCAGCCCAATCCTCCGGGCTTTCCAGGCCGGAATCGGCCCAGGAGACTGAGGGTGCCGCTCCGCTGGAAGATCTGCGCGATGTTAACCAGGTCCGCGCCCGCTCGCGCGAGGCCAGCATCTTCGGCACCCACGCCACGCCGAACTGGGCATCGCCGGCGGCAACCACCTGCTGCGGCACGATCTCGACCGCACCTTCCAGGATGGTCACATCCAGCCCTTCCTCCTCGTAGAAACCCAATTCCTTGGCCGCATAATAGCCGGCGAACTGGGACTGGGTCACCCACTGGAGTTGCAGTCGGACGGGAGTGAGTTCCGCGGCCGGCTCGACTGCGGATTCGCCTGTGGTTTCTGCGGCTGAGTCGTCGCTGCCGCCATCGGCGGGCGCCGCGGCAGGCGCGGCACATGCAGCCATCACGAGCGTGACCAACATGAGAGCGATGAACCAACGAATCTTTTGCATACCTAAATTCTCCTTTGCGAGTGAATGAACAAGTTTAGCCACCATGTCCTTCGTATCTGCGACCCATGATCTCCTGATCCATCACCGGCCAGTTGATGACTGGCCGTGATGGAAAGTTCTCGAAGGGCTTCCAACTCTTTATGCTGACGCGCAGACTTGACTGCACACTACACACTACACACTCAAAAAACACTACTCAGAGCATGAGTATATAACAGGCGTTTTGCACAATCAACCGTCACAAACAGAGCCAGTCGCAAAACGCAGACATCCACA
>JAAUPU010000283.1 GCA_012032975.1 Caldilineaceae bacterium
CGGTGTCGAAGGGGGTAAAATCGGTGTCCGAGCTGTAGATGACGATCTGCTCCAGACCCACACCCAACGTCTCGGCCGCGATCTGGGCCAGCACCGTGTCGGAGCCGGTGCCCAGATCGGTGGCGCCGACCAGCAGATTGAAGCTGCCGTCGTCGTTGAGCTTGATGCTGGCCGCGCCCATGTCCAGCCCGGCGATGCCCGTGCCGTGCATGCAGATCGCCAGCCCGATGCCGCGGCGAATGTGGGGTCGTTGAGGGTCACGTTTCCAGGCCGGGTCATCGCGTCGGTTCCAGCCAATCGCCTCCGCGGCCAGTTGCACACACTCTTCCAAACCACTGCTGCGCACCACCTGGGCAAAGCCCTCGCGGCCTTCGCCCATCGCCTCGGCCATGGGCAACTCCTGGCCCACCTTGATCCAGTTGAGCCGTTTGAACTCGACCGGGTCGCGGCCCAGTTCCAGGGCGAATTCCTCCATGTGCTGCTCCAGGCCGAAGAGCGCCTGGGGTGCGCCATAGCCGCGGAACGCGCCAGGCACCGGCTTGTTGGTGTAGACTACGTCGCAATCGAAGCGCGCCGCGGGCAGCCAATAGGTGCTCAGCCCGCGGAAGCCGGTCACCATCTGCACCGTCAGCGCGTGGGTGCCATAGGCGCCGGTGTCGCCGATCACGGCCAGATCCATGCCGACCAGCTTGCCGCTTTCATCGACGCCGCTGCGATAGCGCAGAATCTGCGGATGGCGGGTGCGGGCGCTGGTAAATTCCTGGGCGCGCGAATACTCGAAACGCACGGGCCGCCCGGTGGCGATGGTCAGGTGCGCACAGAGATCCTCGAGCAACATCTCCTGTTTGCCGCCAAAACCGCCGCCGATGCGCGGTTTGACCACGCGGATGCGGCGCACCGGCAGCCCCAACAACGGCGCAACCATGCGCCGTACGTGAAAGGCACCTGGTGCTGGTGCGGATGACCAGCCGATCATCCTCGTCCCACCAACTCAGGACGATGTGCGGCTCGATGCTTGCCTGCTGCACCTGCTGAACGCGATATTCGCTGCTGTAAATGTGATGGGCCGAAGCCAGCGCCGCGTCCACGTCGCCATGTTCGACATGGAGATGGACCGCGATGTTGCGTTCGGCGTCGTGGATTTTGACCGCATCGGCCTCGTCGTGGATGACCGGAGCGCCGGGCTGCATGGCGGCCTCCATGTCGAGCACTGCGGGCAGGATTTCGTACTCCACGGCGATCAGTTCCAGCGCCTGCTGGACCAACTCCGGCGTCTCCGCGGCGACCACGGCCACCCGGTCGCCGACGTGCCGCACCTTGTTATCCAGGCTGACCTGGTCATAAGGTGGTGGGTTGGGATAACTCTGGCCGCCGCTGGCGTAGACAACGCGCGGCACATCCGCATGGGTCAGCACGGCGTGGACGCCGGGCAGCGCGCGCGCCTTGCTGGCGTCGATGTGGCGGATGCGGGCGTGGGCGTGGGGGCTGGTCAGCAGACCACCAGTACAACATGCCGGGCATGCTCCATGCTCATCGGCAAAGACCGCCCGCCCCTTGGCCAGTTTGATCGCGTCCACCTTGGGTTCGGCCGGTTGACGACCGCGGTCTTGGGCGGCGCGATGCGCACAGGCGCCATGCGCGTGCGCGTCTGTACGTCGCTGCCGCCTGGTTCGATGCCCGGATTGATGTCATCCTCCGGCGGATCGAGATTGTCGCCGGTCGGCCACTCACCTTCCTCGACCACATCCACGATGTTCGTATCGAAGGGCGGCAGATCTTCGCCCCGCTGCTGGGCCGCGGCGCGCAGGATCGCCTGGACCGGTTTGAGATAGCCGGTGCAACGACAGAGCACGCCGGCGATGGCCTCGCGCACTTCGCGTTCGCTGGGCTTGGGATTGACATCCAGCAGCTTCTTGGCCGCCAGCAGTTGGGCCGGTGTGCAAAAGCCGCACTGGATCGCACCGCACTGCACAAACTGCTCCTGCAAAGGATGTAGCTCGCTGTCGCGTGGCCCGCTCAGCCCTTCCGCGGTGACGATGCTGACGCCGTCGGCCTGGGCGGCCAGCATCACACCGCTGTTGACCAGCCGGTACGAATTGGCGTCCTCTGGCGTGCGGGTCAGCAGCACCGCGTCCGCGCCGCTCTCGCCGGTTTCGTCGCCATGTTTGACGCTGAAATAGCGCAGCCGACGAAGCGTTGTGCGCAGCAATTCGCCGGCATGGACGTTTACATTGTGTGGTTCACCGTTGATGGTCAAGAGGATCTGCATGGGCTATTTCTTCTACGCGTCTTCGTCATCACAAGAGCTGGCATGTTGACACGACAATCTCAAATCTCCATTTCTCCAGCGCAACCTTCATCTCGACACCCGCTTACCCAGCGATCTCCGCCAACGCGCGCGCCAGGACGATTTCAGCCATCGCCCGGCGATAATCAGCGCTGCCCTTGAAATCGTCGGGCGGCGCGAGCATGTCGCCGTGCAACACGGGGCGATCCCCCACGCCGCAGAACGCGATGCGTGGCTGATTCGGTGTCGAGACCACCACCGCCGCCACGATGGGTCGATCCGAGGGGGTGCGCGCGACGCGGGCGTGACCGCCTCTGGCGGTCGTCCAAGACACGGTCACCGCGGTGATCAGCGCACCCGGCTGGCGCACAAAATCGCGCAACGGTGTGGCGCTTGCGCCGTCGGCTGTCTGGGTCAGAACCGTCCCATCCAACGCCAGCAACGCGGCGTAGAATTCGCTGTCATCGGCAGCCGTGGCGATGATGCCGCCGACCGTCGCCGCGTTGCGCCAGTTGAGCGGCCCTTCGGCGCGCGCGGTGCGGCTCAAGAGCGAATCGGCCAAGGTCCCCGCGGCTTCGTGAGCGATGACCTGGCTCAGGGTGGCGGTTGCGCCGAGGTGCAGGAGGTTGTCTTGCAGCCAGATCTCGTCCAGCGCCAGGCTGCGCAGATCGACCACGCCATCGACTTCCGGTCGCTGCCGCGTCTCCAGCTGGCCTACCAACTGCGCGCCGCCGGCCAGTGGGACAAGCCGGGCTTCGCGCCGGCCAAGCAGCGCAACGGCTTCGGCCAGGGTCGATGGGGCGTGATATTCCTGGAGAATGGCCATTGGGAATCCTCAAGGTATTGGAGATTGGAGATTCGTCATTATCCAATCTCCAATACTCATCTCAAAACGATTTCTGCTCCACGATCTGGTCTGACCAAATTGTATCAGAGCCAGTCGCGTTTGCCGAAGCGTCCGATTACGTCAGCATCAGCGTCTGCATCGACCGCGACTCAAGGTCGGCCACACAGATGCGGTGGTTGTTGGTGTCGGCGATGTAGAGCCGCCCGTTGTGAACGGCGAGACCCTCTGGCTCGTATAGTTGGGCAGAGCCGAATGAGCCTTCCGCCGCGCCTGGCTCGCCATCGCCGATCAAGGTGCGCGTCTCGCCACTGGTCGGGTCCAGCGTCTTGACCTTGTGATTATAGCTGTCGGCGATGTAGATCAGGCCATCGTGAGCGGTCAGACCCGTCGGGTGTTGCAAGCGCACGGCTGAACCCACGCCATCGACATCGCCAAAATCGAAGAGACCCTCGCCGATTAAGGTCATCACCTGCGGGTCGTCGCCCAGGGAAATGGCGCGGATCGCGCTGGCTTCCGAGTCGGCGACGAAGAGATGGCCCATGGCCAGCGCCAGATCGCTGGGCTGGTTGAAGCTGGCCTGGCCGCGCGGCCCATCGACCAGCGCCTCGGCGCCGTTGCCGGCGAAGAGACCCAGCGTGTTGTCGTCGATCAGCACCCAGATCTGGTGCGAACCGGCCATCGCGATCAGCAGCGCATCGCCCACCGGCAACAGCGCCCACGGTGAACGTAGCTCTATTTTGGTGGGCGTGGTTCCGCCCGTCCGCCGGCCCGTCCCTTTGGATCCGCTCCCGGCGATGGTGCGCACCTGTTCGCGCACCAGATCGATGGCGCGTACGGCGTGGTTTTCGGTGTCGGCCACAAAGAGGGTCGATCCACGCCGCGCCATGCCGTGGGGATCGTGAAACTGTGCCGACAGGATGTGACCATCGGCCAGCCCTGGCTCGCCCGTGCCAATGATGCGCACCACCTCGCCGCCAAGACCATCCAGCCCCAGTTGCACCTCCAAAATGCGATGATGGCCGGTGTCCGCTACAAAGAGCCGGTCGCCGCTGGCTGCCAGCACTTTCGACGGAAAGTGGAGCAGGCGCGGCGGTTCGTCGTCCGCAGCGGGCCGCAGGCCGTGCAACGGCTGCCGGTTGAGCAAGCCTTGCCCCTCAAACTCGGCGATCAGGTCATCCAGGATCGGCGCCAGTTGGTCGGCATCGATCTCGCCCGACTGCTGGCCTGCGACTTTCCCAGCCGGGTCGACCAGCACAATCGTCGGCCAGGCGCGCACGCTGTATTCGCTCCAGATGGCGAAGTCGGCGTCGTTGACCACCGGGTGGTTGATGCCGTGGCGCATCACCGCGGCGCGGATGTTGGCCGTCAATTTTTCGGTTGGGAACTTGGCCGAATGGACGCCGATGACGACCAGTTCGTCCGGGTATCGCTGGCGAAGTCGGCGCAACTGCGCGACGTTGTGGTGGCAATTGATTCAACAGAAGGTCCAAACTCCAGCAACACGAGCTTGCCGCGTAGCTCGGCCATGGCCAAGGGGCGTTCCACATTGATCCAGTCTAGTCCCGCCGGGAATTCGGGTGCGGTCACCCTGGCTTGAAATCGTTCCATCGTCAATTTTCTCCTATCCTGACAGGCCGTGTTTCGTTTCCACTCACAGCGCGACCTCATGACCCATGCCAGCCTCGCGCGCCCGCGCATAGACGCGAGCAACAGTCACCGCGTCCTGCATGGCCAGCCCCACCGATTTGAAGACGGTGATCTCATCTTCGCGTTGACGGCCGGGAATTTTTCCGGTCAGTACATCGCCCAACTCGCCGGCCACGTGGTCGTATGCGATGGCGCCGTCGGCGATGGCCAGCAGGATGTCGCCGGCTTCGGTCTGGGCCGCGGGATGATGGTCCACGAAGATGCGGCTGCGCGCGACCGTGGCCGCATCCAGCTCGCGCATGTGGGCGGTGTATGCACCGATGGCGTTAACATGCGCCCCCGGTTGCAGCCACTCGCCGTTGAAGAGCGAGGTAGCTGCATTGGTCGCAGTGCAGATGATCTCTGCGTGCTCGATGGCGGATTGCACATCGCGGCTGGCGCGCACCTCGACGCCCAACTCCGCCTCCATGCGCTGGCAGAACTCTCGGTCGCGTACTCCGGTGCGCGTCGAGCACCGTCGCCCGGCGGATCGGGCGCACCGCGCAGATTGCGGCCAGTTGCGCCCGGCCTGTGCGCCTGCACCGAAGATCACC
>JAAUPU010000284.1 GCA_012032975.1 Caldilineaceae bacterium
ATACGAATCTCCAATCTCTCACTCTCCAATCTCACTCCCGAATTCGCCCCGCCACAAATATCCCCGTGAACCCCACCAGCGCGATAAACGCAAAGCTGATCTGATAGGCCCCGATGGGCATGGCTGCGCGGCCCAATGCCTGTTGCAGCACGACGCCGCCCAGCGTCGTCCCCAGGATGTTGCCGCCAAAACGGGTCATGCTGTACAGCCCCGCGGCCTCGCCCGATTGGGCCTGCGGAATGTGATCCATAGCGACCTGATGCAACACGGCCAGCGAGAGACCCGCGGCCATGCCATGCACCAGCAGGCCGATGGCCGCGGTCCAGGGCGGCAAACCGGCCGGCAACAGCGCAAAATAGACCATCACGCTCACCTGAATCGAAAGGCCCAGAAGCAGTGTGAGCCGCCGGCTCCAGCGGTCGCCAAGCTGGCCGCCCAGACGGACGGTAGTCAACAGTGCGCCGGCATGGAGCGTGATCATCAGCCCATGGCCGATGCGCTCAAGTCGTAGACATCCGCCAGGTAGAGCGGAACTAGAAAGCTGATCCCGCTCATGGTGAACATGCGCACGCCGGCCACATAGGACGCTCGCCCAAAGTTGCCCTGCCGATAGATGCCGAGCGTAGCCAGCGGGTTGGCGTGACGCCGTTCCCAGTGGACGAAGGCGAAGCCAAAGGCCATGGCCCCGAGCAGCAGTCGCCAATCGTGCAGCGGCTCGATCCCGGTGATCGCCCGGCTCGACAGATAGGCCACGAAACAGGTCGTCGCGCCGCCCAGGAAGAGCATGCCGATCCAGTCGAACTTGCGCACGAAATCGGGCTGCGAGAAGGATCTCAACGCGGGCAGTTGGCCGCGCACCACGTAGAGCGCAATCGGCGCGGCGATCAGCCCGGGGATGAAGATCGTCTGCCAGCCCCAGCCTTCGATCAGAAAACCGGCCAAGAAAGGCCCCACCATGCCGATGGCCGGACCAGTGGAACTCCAAGTCCCCAATGCGCGGCCACGCTCCTTGGCCGGGAAGAGATCGGAGATGATGGAAATACAGAGCGGATTTACCCCTGCTGTGCCCATGCCCTGGACGAAGCGACCCACCATCAATACCCACAACTCTTCTGACTGGAGGCAGATCAGGGTGCCGATAAAGAAGACCCCAATGCCGATTAAGAAAAGCCGGCGTTTGCCCAGCCCATCACCCATGCGCCCGTAGAAGGGCATAAACATCACGAAGGGCAGGGTATAGGCGGTGACCAGCCAGGCAACCACGTCCGGTTGGGCATCGAATGTGTCGCGAATATACGGCAGCGCCACGCCAAACATGGAGAGGTTGAGAATGGTCATCCCCATCGGCACCATCAAGCCGATCAGAATCTTGCGACCGTCCCAATGGTGGCGGGCTGTAGCGGGGGCTGTGGCAGGGGCTGTATGAGGTTCTGTGACTGGTTCTGACTCGACGGCTGCGGGGCTGGAAGGGGCGGGTTCACCGTAGGGCGCTTGCGAGACTGGCTTGGTCATGGAGATGCTTTCCAGTAGAATGGCAACTTCGGTACAACTGTCCGCATTATAGCATTCGCATTTGCCAAGACCAACGCATTTGACCACGCCGCCACCACTCGGCGCGCGCAGAGAATGCCTCATCCCACCCAGCCAGGAATCAGCCTCATGACCGATACAATCCGACAGATCGAACTTTTTCCCCTGCGCATCCGCGCGATACACCATATCTTGGCCCGCTGGAAGAGGGGGTGACGCCCAGCGAGCATGGCTACTTCATTCGCCCCGGCAACCAGACGATCTACAGCATCCACGACCATACTCTGCTCGTCAAGCTGACCACCGAACGCGGGCTCGTGGGTTGGGGCGAGAGCTTTGGCGTCGTCGCACCCAAGGTGGCGGCCACGATCATCGACGAGCTGATTTCACCGCAAATTATCGGTCGCGACCCCCACGATGGCCTCGCCATCGCCGAGGATATCTACGACGCGCTGCGCGTGCGCGGCTTCTTCGGCGGCTTCTATGCCGACGCTCTCGCTGGCGTCGATATGGCGATCTGGGATCTGCGCGGCAAGCTGACTGACCTGCCAGTCTGCCGGTTGCTGGGCGCGCGCCGCCATCAACGTCTGCCGGTCTACGTCTCCGGTCTGCCAGAGGCGACACGCGCGGCTCGCGCCAAGCTGGCCAAAAGCTGGATCGACCGCGGCTTTGGCGCGGTCAAATTTGCGGCTGCCGTGGCCCACGATGGCGAACTGGCCGAGATGGAGGCGATCCGCGAGGCGGTCGGTCCAGGCCCAAGATCCTGGCCGATCTGCACTGGCGCTACACCGACCAGGAGGCGATCAAGTTGATCACGGCGTTGGAGAAATATGACCTGGAAGTGGCGGAAGCGCCGGTGCAGTCGGAGGATTTAGAGGGGCAAGCGCGCGTTGTCGCCGCGGTCAAGACGCCGGTGGCCATCGGCGAGGAGCTGCGCACGGTCTACGAATTCCGCCCCCGCTTTGTCCAGCGCTGCATGAGTATCATCCAGCCAGAGATGGCGCACATGGGCATCAGCGCGTTCTGGCAGGTCTGCCAGATGGCGCAGGCCTTCCACTGCCGGATCATGCCCCACGCCACCATCGGCATCGGCATTGCCCAGGCGGCCAGCATGCAGGTCTCGGCCAGCCTCCACAACCTCGTCATGCATGAGTATCAGCACTCGATCTTCGACCGCAACCTGCGTTTTGTGACGGGCAACATGCGCTGTGAGGGGGGATACTTCTATCTGCCAGAGGGCGCCGGCCTGGGCGTCGAACCGACCGAGGCGGTCTTCGAGTATGTGATGGATTGACGAATCCAGAATAAGAATCATCCACGAAGGGTGTCCAGGAATACCAAAATAGAGGCTGCTTCTTAGTGAACCTTCGTGTGACTTTGTGGATGGTTTTCCTCTGGCAAGGACCTCAATACGCGGTCCAGCCGCCGTCGATGGTGATGCCGGCGCCGGTCACAAAGCTGGATGCGTCGCTGGCCAGAAAGAGCGCCAATCCCTGGATTTCGTGCAATTCGCCCCAGCGCCCCAATGGAATCTTGGCGACGAAGTTCTTGAACTGTTCGGGGTCGTCCATGATCGACAGGTTCATGTCGGTGGCAAAGGGACCGGGCAACATCGCGTTGACCGTGATGTTGAAGGGCGCCCATTCCAACGCCAACGCGCGCGTCATCTGCAAGAGTGCGCCCTTGCTGCTGGCATAGGGCGTGCGGTCGGCCAGGGCGATGATCGAGAGCGTCGAACCGATATTGACCACGCGACCGTACCGTTGCGTCTTGAAATGAGGCGCAACTGCTCGGCACATCAGCCAAGGACCGGTTACGTTGATGGCCTGCACCTGTTCAAACTCGGCCAAAGTCAGCTTGTCGATAGGGCCGCGCAGGTTGATGCCGGCGTTGTTGACCAAAATGTGAATGCCGCCCAGATCGGCGACTACCTGGGCAACCAAGGCTTCGACCGCGGCCGCGTCGGTCACATCGCAGCCATAGCCGCGACACGTCTGTTGACTCTTCTCTTGGATTGCGGCTGCCACATCCGCGGCCTCGTCGCCGTGACGGCTGACCACTGCGACATGAGCGCCAGCCTCGGCCAACCCCTCGGCCATCGCTCGGCCCAACCCCTTTGTCCCGCCCGTGACGATTGCGACGCGGCCATCCAGTCGAAAATAGTCCAGCACACCCATTGTGACCATCCTTTGTCTGATTCTGTTTGGTTTTTGATGTCGTGCGTGTTGGGAATCGCGGCCTGGATTCTACCTTGAATCCCGGCCGAAGGCAACGGGCGCGGGCATATCCAGTGTTCGCGCCACGGGCGCATTCCCGTGACCGAATGGACCCAGATCTATTGGCGTTCGTTCTGCTTCGCCCGTATAATACCCTGCGTCGCTTCCTCTTGAGACAGCGGTTCTGGACAGCGGTTCTGGACAGCGGCATTGGATAGAAGTCGGGGAAATGGCAGTAGCCGAGATTGGATTCGCTATCTATGGGCAGGAACATCCTACACCTTCACCTTGGCAAAGATCCGACGCCGGTTGACTCGACGATCCAGTTTCTGGGCGAACGCTTCCATGTGCGCAGTGTGGGCACCGCGGGCGACATCGACCGCATCGTTGAGTTGATCCAGGATGGAGATGCGGACCAAAATGTGGACGCCATCGCGCTGGAAGGCATGGCCGGCGAACTGCATCTGGGCCACAACCGGGTGCATCATGTGTACACCGAACGGCTGGAAAATGGCTCGCAATCGACGCCGTTGGTCAATGGGCGCGGCGTACGGGGTGCGTTTGAACGCTGGGCGATCCGGCTGGTGCATGAGCGGGAACCGGGCATCTTCACCCGCAAACGGGTGTTGTTGGCGCCCGGTCTCAACCACAACGGGCTGGCCAACGGACTGGGTGAATTCACCGAGAAGCGCCGTTGGGCCGAACCGGTCATGTATTACGATCTGCCCAGCGCCACCACCAGCGAAGCGGCCATGAGCCAGATTTCGGCGCGAATTTTGGATGTGGTGCATGACAAGCCATTTCGCCGCGTCTTTCCCCAGGCTGGTTTTCCTGGCCGCGAACGCTCGAGCGTGCCCTTCGACTGGGCGCAGATCATCGCCGGCGATGTGTCTGCCATCCGGCGTTATGCACCGCGTAACCTGAGCGGCAAGCTCATCATCGGCGAGTCAGCCAGCGAAGAGGATGTTGCCGACCTGCGCCAGCGCGGTGTGGCGACGTTGATCACGACCATGCCTCCGGTGGGCGCGGACGGGCTGGATGCGAGCCAGCCGGCGCGCTGGTCAGCGGCCGTCATCGAAGGCTGTATGGCTGCTCTTCTTGGCAAGCGCGACCTGCACGAGGGCGACTACTTGAATCTGCTGGCCAAGTTGGAATGGCAACCGGCTGTGGTCAATTTACAGGCTGAGCCAAAGATCAACCGCTTTGCCTTTGTGATCCATCCACTCTCGACCCGCTTCATCTTCCACCACCCGATCCTGCGCTACTTTAAGTGGCTGCCCAACCGCTGGGTGGAACGGGCAGTTGCCTATATGCCGCCGATCTATCTCAGCCGCATGAAGGGCATGAAGAGTGAAGCAACCGGGCAGGAAGTCGAGGGCTACCTCTACTCGCTGGGCGCGACGCCCAAGCAGATGATGGCCCACGACCCCAGCTTCACCTACACGTCCGGGGACGGACCGGATCAGCCGGCCGTGTCGATGACGCAGTACGCGGCCAAGCAGTTCACCAAGTGGCTCAGCTTGACCACGGGCAAATTCTATCGTCTCCCCAGCGATGCCGAGTGGGAGTATGCCTGCCGCGCGGGCACGACCACGGCGTATTCGTACGGTG
>JAAUPU010000285.1 GCA_012032975.1 Caldilineaceae bacterium
CCGGTCTACGTAGCGTGCCCCAGGAATTGGTCGAATCAGCACAACTGGTCGGCAGCAGGCCGCTCCATCGTTACCTGACCATCCGCCTGCGCTATGCCTTCCGCATCATGCTGCCCGCCTTCACCGGCGAGGCCATCAGCCTCTTCAAGGACACGTCGGTCGTGACCATCATCGGCGTGACTGAATTGATGACTGTGGCGCGTGTGACGTTGGGCAGCGACGTGACCAATGCACCCTATTGGGTTGGCGTCTACCTATTGGTGGGCGTACTCTATTTTTCTATCGCCTTCACGCTGTCGCAGATCGCCCAGCGCTGGGAACGGCAGTACCAGCGCGGCGATCTGGTCCATTCGTTGGCGAACTATTAGCGCGATCTGCGGATCGCGCACCAATCAACCGTAGGGGAACGCGCTGCTTCGTCCGGTTCGCCTGTTGGCTCGCTTGGCATCATCCGGGCGAATCGGCGAGTCTTCCCTATAGAATTCCAAAAGAGGAGGGTTGTATGAAGAAGTTGACCGTGATTGTTCTTGCGTTGCTCACCGCCTTGCTGGTGAGTGCATGTCAGCCGATCCAGGTTGGTTCGGCGTTTGATCGCGTGACCGAAAATGGCGTCGTGCGCATTGGCGTGCGCAATGACAACCCGCCCATGAGCTTCGTCGATGACAGCGGCGACTGGGTGGGCTTTGATGTGGAGTTGGCGAGGGCGCTTGCCGAACAGATGGGCGTCGAGCCTGAACTGGTGGTTGTCGATGGCACGACGCGCATTAGCTTCTTGCAGGATGGCCGCGTCGATATGTCGGTCGCCAGCATGAACCACACTCGCTCGCGGGATGATGCAATTGACTTCAGCGGCACCTATTTTTGGGACAACCAATCGTTCCTGGTGCGCAGCGGTGAATATGAGAGCATCGAGGATCTCTTTGGCAAGACGGTCGCCGCCAACGCGGGAAGTTCGGCGATCCCATCCTGGATCGCGTATTCGGCAGCCGCCGGCGCACCCGCGCCGGAGATCGTCGAGTTTAGCGACAAGCTGGCCGCGATGCAGGCGTTGCGCGATGGCGCGGTCGAGGGGTATACCGAGGACAACATCACCATGCTGGCCCTGGCCGCTGGCGATGACGCGTTGGAACTGCTGCCGGGTGGCCACAACCCCGTGCAGTTTGGCATTGGCGTACCCAACAACGATTCTAAATGGCGCGACCAGGTCAACTATGCGTTGCAGGAGCTTTGGAAAAGCGGCGAGTACCAAGAACTCTACGACCGCTGGTTCGTGGGACCGGACGCCCCAATCCAGTTGCCGCTGGGCGGCGCGATGGAGATCTGGCCGTAACGGTTGAGGTCTGTCCAAAGATGGCCAGTGCAGGTTGGCGCAAGAACTGTGTCCGATTGCGTCGTGGGCAGAACGTGGTGGGTTCGTGGGTGCACACACCACGCTCTGCGATTCGAGATTGGGTACCCATTTGAGCGGTCGCGTACTAGAGTTGTCCGTCGAGACCTCCATGCATTTTGATGCACGATGACCCGACCATGACATCTGTAACCCTGGTTGAACTGACCAAAGAATATACGCCTGGCGAGACCGCGGTGCGCGGGCTGGATCTGTCGGTGGAAGAGGGCGAGTTGTTGGCGTTGCTAGGCCCTTCGGGGTGCGGAAAGACGACGACGCTGCGCCTGATCGCCGGCCTGATCCAGCCTACATCGGGCGACGTTCGCTTTGATGGAGTCTCGGTGCTATCTGTGCCGCCGGAGAAGCGGGGCGCGGTCATGGTCTTTCAGCAACATGCGCTCTTTCCCTTTATGACCGTGGGCGACAACATCGCGTTCGGGCTGCGGTTGCGCAAGCTGGACCGCACCACGATTCGGCGCAAGGTGGCCGAGACCCTGGCCATGGTCCAGCTTGCCGGCTTCGAGGAGCGTTGGCCGGATCAACTTTCGGGCGGGCAACGCCAACGCGTCGCGTTGGCGCGGGTGCTTGCCGTCGAACCACGGGTGATGCTGCTGGATGAACCGCTCAGCAACCTGGACCAGAGCCTGCGCGAGGAGCTGCGGACGGTCGTGCGCCAGCTTCAGCGCAAGGCAGCCATTACGACCATCTTTGTGACCCACGACCAGGCCGAAGCGGTGGCGATTGCCGACCGAATCGGTCTGATGTTCGGCGGCGAACTGCGCCAGGTGGGCGCGCCGCGCGACTTTTATGAACGGCCCGTGGACGCAGAGGTCGCCCGATTTTTCGGCGACACAAACCTGTGGCCGGGCATCAAGCGGGGCGGTTTGGTGCAGACGGGCGCCGGTTCGCTTCAGGTGGTGGCCTGTAGCCAACCAGACGGCGACGTGATGCTCTGTATTCGGCCAGAGGCGGTGGTTCTGGGGCCGGGACAAGAGAATACGCTCCGGGCGACTGTGCGCAGCTATATCTATCGAGGCAAAGCGCACGCTGTCTGACAAGCGCGGGGCGACGATTACCCTGGAAGGGCCAGGCTTTAAGGTGATCGAGTTTGTGACCCGCACCGAGTTTGAGCGGCTCATTCAACAAGAAATCCTGGCAATTGACCAACACATTGAGGAAACGGTCGCCGCCTCTGGTCTGGAAGCGGCGGCCATTGATGCCGTCATCCGCACCGGCGGCTCCTCGCAAATCCCGGTGTTCGACGAGATGCTGAGGCGCAAGTTCGGCGCGGAAAAGGTGCGTGTGATAGACACCTTTAGCAGCGTCACCGCCGGGCTGGGGGTGATGGGGCAGGGTATTGCGCGGGGTGAGGTGGAGGCACGGCCGTACACCGCCGATGATGTGGCCCATATGCCCGAATCGGGCAGCAGCCGTCCCCAAATCAGCCCCGTAAACATGGACTTACTGCACCGCCGCATTCTGATTCAGGAAGGGGTCATCGAAGATGTCACGCCAGCGCCGACCGTGCCCTGGTATTTTTAGGCGAAGGGCAGCAGGTCACGGCCGTGCCCCTCACCCAATCACCCCAATATCCCAATTACTCAATTACTCAATTCCCCAATTACTGCTGCCCTCACCGCCGACCTGGACGAACCGCTGCTGATCGTCACTTCCCATTACCGCTTTCTGCTGCTCACAGCGCGGCAGTTGCTAGAGCGGCAAAGCGTTAACGTGCAGATGGGCGATGTCTATATGCTCGGCCAACGTGAACAGCTATGCAGCCTCAGCCGCTGGCAACAGGTGAAAGAGCATGACAAACTGTTGATTGTGACTTCATTGGGATTGGCACGGCCGTACCCCATGCGTGTCATGCTGGAAAACATCGAAGCGCCTGTGCCGCTGATCTTTGACAACCAACTGCTCGGTGTGCCCGTGCTGGTCGCTGGCGCAGAAGCGGAGGATGAACTGCTGATCATGACGGAGACGGGGCGGGCGGTGCGCACGGCCGTGAAGACTCTGCGCGGCTCTGGCACGCAGGTTATCCGTGCTGACCGCGATAACCGTGTCGTGGGCGTGGCTCTCTGCCAACCGGATGATGAACTGCTGCTGGTGACGGGGGACGGGTACGGCCGTCAACTTTTGCCGCGCTGGATTGAGCTACCGGAAAAGGAAAATAGCCCCGGGCAAAGTGCAGGTCGCCCGCCGCAGCCCGGTGGTGGGGCTGACGGCAAATGCGGCCTGGGCCGTCACCAACCAGCGCATCCTGGCTCTGGAAAACGACGACGCCCCCCTGGAAGACTCCACCAAAACCACGCGCCTGCTCAAGCTAAACGACGGGGAGGGTGTGGTGACTTTGTTGGTGTGAGAGGGAGAGAGGAAAGGGGAGGGGTACGGCCGTGCCTCTGGGGGAAACTACATTCATTACTGATGAATTGTCAAATGAAGTCGATCTAATTCTACATAAGAGTGAGATTCAAATGCAGCAGCGATTCGCTCAAGGTTGCTGGCAAACAGACTGAGTAGATCGGCATTGTGGATATTGCCTGTTGAAACCAGCAACAGCTTAGAGGGTTGGCCCTTAACCAGATGGGAATCACGGAAATCAGCATCTTTCGTAACGACAATTCGTTGTTCAGCCAGTGAAATCTGGTTGATGATCACATCTGGAGTGCGATTTTTCAGCGGCAAGTCGAGTGTATGAAGAGCATTATGCCCTGCTGCATTCAGTTGCGACGCTAATTGTTGGGTAAATGGGCATCAACAGGATTCATGCCAGCACAGTTCGAGCCGTTTCACCTGGCTAAGCCGAGTAGCAAAGGCAAGAGAGGCCAAAACATCTTCATATTCCAGGTCTTCGTAATCTGTAAGAATTTCCTCACTGCTCATGCCTGCGCTGAGCAGTTCCAGAATCACCTCAACCGGATAGCGTAAACCACGAATACAAGGTTTTCCGTGGCAGATTTCGGGATCAATCGTAATGCGTTTCAGCAATTCTTGGGTTTCCATTTCAATTTCTCCACAAATAGACATTCATACAATCATCTGCATAGATTATATCCTACTCCTGCTCTCGACACCTCCTACGCTTGACGTTTTTTCCTGCAAGCAAGGGAAACCAGATACTTCGCCAACTTAGACCCCCTTTCCACACCCCTGCACTTCTGGTACAACGAATCGTCACAGGTTACAATTTTCACCATGATCATTTTACGCACGCCTGACCAACGCTTTGAAAATCTGTCTGATTATCCCTTTGCCCCGCATTATGTGACCGTTCAAGATATGCGCCTGCATTATGTGGATGAAGGGGAGGGAGAGACGATCCTTTGCCTGCACGGGCAGCCTAGTTGGAGCTACCTCTATCGCAAAATGATTCCACCGCTGGCACAGCACCATCGCGTCATCGCCCCTGATTTCCCTGGCTTCGGCCGATCCGACAAATACGCCGACCAATCAGCCTATACCTTCACTATGTTTCTGGATACATTGTGGAGTTTTATCGAGAAGCTCAATTTGCAAGAGATCACGTTGGTATGTCAGGATTGGGGAGGACTGTTGGGTTTAACGGCCGTGTCCCAACACCCAGACCGCTTTGCCCGCCTCGTAATTATGAATACTGGCCTGCCCGGTGGTGAACCAATGCCGGAAGCGTTTATGCGCTGGCGGGCCTTTACGTGAAAAATTCGGAAACCGCATCCCCGTCGGACGAGTCATTCAAGGGGGTACGGTTAGCGAGTTGCCCGATGATGTGGTCGCCGCTTATGAAGCGCCCTTCCCGGATGAATCCTTCAAGGCGGGCGTGGCCGCCTGGCCCTTGCTCGTGCCCATACAGCCCGATGATCCGGGCGCGGCAGAGATGCGTGCTGCGCGCAAGGCGCTGGCTGAATGGCAAAAACCAGCCTTGATTCTCTTTTCCGACAGCGACCCGATTACAGCCGGAGGTGATCTCTGGTTTCGGCGCTTGATGC
>JAAUPU010000286.1 GCA_012032975.1 Caldilineaceae bacterium
GAGGCTGTGCTCGCCGCTGTCGACTCGGTCACCGACAGCGATCTTCCAGGCGTACTGAGCAACCTGGGCGGCCACGATCTGCGCTCGCTCATCGAGATTTTCGACGAAGCCGAACGGGATCTCTCCCGGCCAACGGTCATCTTTGCCTACACGATCAAGGGGTGGGGGCTACCTTTTGCCGGCGACCCGCTCAACCACTCCAAGTTGCTTTCGCAGGAGCAGATGGATGCGCTGAAGCAGTCGCTTGGCGTTGGCCCGGGGCAGGAATGGTCGCCCTTTCCCAAAGATTCTGCGCCTGGCCTCGCCTGTGCGGAAGCCCAGCGCAGGATATTCCCGACGGCGGCCACCGCAGAAAGCGCCAGCCAGCTGAGCATCCGCGACATCCCGGAGACGCTTTCGGTGCGGGCGCAGGGGTGGATGAGTACACAGCAGGCGTTGGGCCAGTTGCTGATGAGCATCAGCCGGACGCCTCGTCTTGCCGAGCGGGTGGTCACGATCTCGCCAGACGTATCGACCTCCACCAACCTGTCGGGGTGGATCATCAAGACTGGCATCTTTCGGTCGGAAGGGAGCAGCGCGGCAATTGCCGAATCGGATTTCTCCACGGGATGGCGGCAGGGGCCAAGTGGACAACACATCGAACTGGGCATCTCGGAGATGAACCTATTCATGGCGCTGGGTATGTTCGGTCTCTCCAGCGAACTCTGCGGCCAGCAGATCATCCCAATCGGCACGGTGTATGACCCCTTTGTCTGTCGCGGGCTAGACTCGCTGATCTATGCCCTTTACTCCGGTGCGAAGTTCATCTTCGCTGGAACGCCCTCCGGCATCACGCTGGCGCCAGAGGGCGGCGCGCACCAATCCACGGTCACGCCGTCGCTGGGGCTGGAACTGCCCGATCTCGACAGTTGTGAGCCTTGTTTGCGTTGGAGATGGAATGGATGATGATCGAGGCGCTGCGTCAATGTTGTGACCGTAAGCAGGGTCGTTCGACCTATTTTCGGCTGACAACCAAACGGATCGATCAGAGCCTGATGGCGGAAGCCATCGCGCGCATCGGCGAAGAGACCCTGCGCAAACAGCTTCTGGCCGGCGGATATCGGGTTGTCGATTGGCGCACCGCAACGCCCGCTCTGCCGCGCTCGCGGTTGGTTCACCTGGTTGCATCCGGCGCCACCGTGCCAGAGGCGATGGCAGCCGCCACAAGCTTGAGCCGGCAGGGGATTCCGGCCAATGTGCTGAACCTGACCAATGCGCGTCGGCTCTTCGAGGCATGGCGCTCCTTTACCGAGGGGGCGGCAGAGCAAGAAAGCCCCTTTGCCTGGCTGCTTCCTCAGGACGAACGCCATGCGCCGATCATCACCGCGCTGGACGGGGCGTCGCACGCGCTGGCCTGGCTTGGCAGCGTCTATGGTATGCGCACCGTACCGCTGGGCGTCGACTCATTTGGCCAGTCTGGTGGGCGCGCCGAACTATATCGCCACCATAAAATTGATGCCGAGAGCATCGTGGAAGCCGCGCGTCGCAGCCTCGCGCGCAGCGGGATCGCACTGTGATAGCGTTTGCACAAGGCTCTCGCCACGAATTGCAGACATTATTCGCCCGTCCCCCCTACAGGTTGGCGGGATTGAAAATCTTGGAACGGCCCAACTATCCACGAAGTCACACGAAGATGCACGAAGAACCAGGTCAAATCTTGGTGTTCCTTCGTGAGCTTCGTGGATGCTTTTTATCTTGGATTCGCATAAGTGGGTTGGCATCCGGTATGATTGCACGAAAAGCCACAACCCTACGTGAACCGACTTGGCGTACGTTGATACCCATATGACTGAGCGACTCTATTTCGCAGATCCTTATCGCACCGAATTTGAAGCCCACATCGTCGAAGCGACGACCTGGGAAGAGCAGCCCGCGCTCTTCCTGGACCGCACTTGCTTCTATCCCACATCGGGCGGCCAACCCCATGACACAGGCCGGTTGGGTGGCGCGGCAGTGGTCGACGTAGTCGCCGCGGCCGATGGCCGGATTGCGCACCTGTTGGCTGAGCCACTCGGGGGTGAGTTGGCAACGGTAACCGGCCAGGTCGACTGGCCGCGGCGTTATGACCACATGCAGCAGCATTCGGGACAGCATCTGCTCTCTCAGGTTTTCTACGAACTTTTTGGCTACGACACTCTCTCCGTCCATTTTGGCGCGGTCGAATCGACGATCGATTTCGACGTAGAGATGATCGACGGCGGTCAGATCGACGAGGCCGAGCGGGTCGCCAACCAGCTTGTCTACGAAAATCGACCGATCAGCGCCTACTTTGTCACCGACGACGAGATTGCCAGTTTGCCGCTGCGGCGACCACCCAAAGTGAGCGGCAGAATCCGCATTGTAGAAATTCAGGCATTCGACTACTCCGCCTGTGGCGGAACCCATTGCCGCACCACCGGCGAGATCGGACCGGTCAAGCTGCTGCGGCTGGAGCGGCAGCGCGGCAAGAGCCGCGTCGTTTTCAAGTGCGGCTGGCGCGGTCTGACCGACTATGGCCAGAAGCACGCCCTGATCACCGAAGCTGCGGCCCTGTTCAGCACCGAAGTCGGCCAGGTGCCGACCTTGATCGAGCGCAATCTGGAGCAGATCAAAGAACTCTCCCGTTCTGTGGAGCAGCTTACGGCGCACCTCCTGGCGCGTGAAGCACAAGAACTGCTGGAGCGCGGCCAACGCATTGGGGCCGCGCGTGTGGTTGCCTGCACGTTGAACGGTAAAAGTGTCGAGCAGGCGAAAATGATCGCCCATTCACTGCAAGAAGAGCCAGAGGTCATCGCATTGCTCACCTGCGCGGTCGATGGAAAGCTGACCGCGATCTTCGCCCGCGGCGAGGGCGTGACCCTGCACATGGGCAACTTGCTGCGTGGCACGCTGGCCCAGTTTGGCGGCGGTGGTGGGGGCCGTCCCGAGTTCGCCCAGGGTGGAGGCGTCGCGCCGCCGATGCGGAGAAATTGCTGGCCGCGGCACTTCGCCAGATTGGGATCGAGAGTCAAGACTGAATCCAGAGCGCCTATTCATTGACGTAATGCGTAGTGCGTGGACAAGTTGACGCATCACGCACCACGTTCCACTTCACGCGAGGAAATGACCATGACGGAACCGAAAATTCGGGTGCTGGTGGCCAAACCGGGTCTGGATGGCCACGACCGCGGGGCCAAGGTCGTCGCCCGTTCGCTGCGCGATGCCGGTTTCGAGGTGATCTACACCGGCATCCGTCAGACGCCGCAGATGATCGCCGAGGCCGCGCTTCAGGAGGATGTGGATGTCGTCGGCATGAGCATCCTCAGCGGCGCCCATCTCACCCTTTGCCCCAAGGTGGTCGAACTGTTGCGCGCCCAGGGACAGGACGATGTGCTGGTGCTGGTGGGCGGCATCATCCCAGATGAAGACATGCCGCGGCTGCAGGCGGCAGGCATCCAGGGCGTCTTTGGCCCCGGTTCGTCTACCCAAGAGATCGTGGACTTTATCAAGCGCACCATTCAGCCCGAAACGGCAAGCTGAATGACGCGTCCGCGACACGCGACCAGCGTGGGTGAACTTGCCCGGGGCGTGGTTGGCCAGGACCGGCTTCTGCTGGCCCGCGCGATCACTCGGGTCGAGAATGAGCATCCAGATAGCCAGCAGCTACTCAGCGAAATCTTTCCCCACACGGGTCACGCCCACATCGTCGGCGTGACCGGCGCACCGGGCACAGGAAAATCGACGCTGGTCACCGCGCTCGCGCAATCCTACCGTGCTGAAGACCAGACAGTGGCCATCGTCGCCATCGACCCGACCAGCCCCTTCACCGGCGGCGCGGTGCTGGGCGATCGCGTGCGCATGAGGTCGCTCAGCGGCGACCCTGGCGTCTTCATCCGCAGCATGGCCACCCGCGGCAGCTTGGCGCTGTCCAAGACCACCGGCGATGTGGTGACGCTGCTGGACGCCGCGGCTTTCGACCGCATCATCGTCGAGACGGTGGGCGTGGGCCAGGCCGAGGTCGAGATCGCCAGCACTGCCTACACAACCCTGGTGGTGGAGGCCCCCGGGCTGGGCGATGAAGTGCAGGCCATCAAGGCCGGTATCCTGGAGATCGCCGACATCCTGGTCGTCAACAAGGCGGACCATCCCGGTGTCGACCGCACAGTGCAGGCGCTGGAGATGACGCTGGAGATCGAGTATGGCGAGGCGCGCCAGATCCACCATCACGGCCAATTGATGACGGTAGAGATGCCAGCCCCACTCTTGGACAAGGCGAAACGCTGGCGCGTCGAAGTGTTGCGGACTGTGGCGCGCGAGAAGGCGGGGATCGAAGCGCTGCGCGCCAAGATCGAAGCGCATCGCCTCTGGCTGGAGGAATCGGGCGAAATCGTCGCGCGTCAGCGGCTGCGCATTGCTCGCACCATCGAAAACATCATCCGCACCGAACTCAATCGGCGTATCGTCGCGGGGATGCCGGCCAGCGGTCTGAACGGCCTGGTCGATGCGGTGCGCGACCGGCAGATCGACCCCTATCGGGCGGCGCGTAAGTTGTTGGGAGAAGTTTGATGGTGAAGTGCGAATAGGGAATTGCGCATGACAAATTTCTGGGGCGACGGGGTTATTGCGGCAGCCAATCAGCGCCTTCACGGTCGACTGCCTGGGCGATGGTGACGAGGGCTTCGGCGCCGTCAAGCGCCAACAAGAGGGGCAGGCTGCCCTCGATGCTATGCACCGTCTGCCACAACCCTTTGGCCGCATCGGCCCGCCAGAGTTGCTCTAGAAAGCTGCGCACCAACTCACGCGTCTGATGCTCTTCTTTTCGAGCGAACTCCTGCGCCCAATCATCACCCGCTTCAATCTCCCCTTCGGAGCTGTCAACAGAACTCTGATCCGACGAGGATCCGTCTCCCCTCACGGGCGGTTCAGAGTGAGGCGGTTGGGCGGCTTCGATCTGGCTTGCCAACAGCCTGGCGACCTGATTCACCCGGGTCGAATGTTTGTCCCCGCCGCCCGCGATCAGCGCATTTGAGATCTCTGGCAACAACTCCCATCCCTGGCCGGTTCGTCCCGAACTGAGCAGGGGGCGCAACATCCCATCCACATAAAAACCGATCAGCGCGTCTCCATCCAGCAGACGGGGCGCCCAGCTTCGCAGCCGCTTGACCAGCGCGGCGATCTCGGCTTCGTGCTCCCAGCCCAGCATGATCCGTGCCGCCAGCCGCAGCCGATCATCGTGCAACTGGTCGTCGGTCACCCGTTCGCGGAAGAGACGGCGGGCGCGGCTCCAAAATGTCTCCGGCTCTATGCGTGTGTCCAGCAATTGCAGCGCGGCCTTGGGTTGCTGGT
>JAAUPU010000287.1 GCA_012032975.1 Caldilineaceae bacterium
GCGTGGCTCGGAGATCGCTATTGTCGACACCGGCACACCGGGCAACACCGAGAAATTCGCCGATGTGATCACCTCGGCGGGCTTGGGTTGGGGCGACGTCAACCATGTGATCCTCACCCATCATCACGGCGACCATGTGGGTGGGCTGAACGAAATCCTGGGCGCTGCGACCGCGGCCACGGTCTATGCGGGCGAAGCAGATATCGCGCAGATCCAGGCTGCGCAGCCGATCCAGGCGATCTTCGACGGTGATGACATCTTTGGCATGAAGATCATCGGCACGCCCGGCCACACGCTCGGGCATGTCTCCGTCTACGATCCCGTTGGTTCCCTCCTGGTGGCGGGCGATGCGTTGGTCAACGGCGAGAATGGGGTCGAAGGCTCGCCGGCGCGCTTCACGGCTGACATGGCGATGGCCACCGAGAGCGTCAAGAAACTAGCCGGCTTGAGCTATGAAACGGCTGTCTTCGGACATGGCGACCCCATCGAGAGCGGCGCGTCCGAGGCTGTGGCTGCGCTGGCTGCTTCGCTTGGATAGGCTAGTCAGGGTCAATGGATATCACCAGTAGGCGCGGCGCTTGCCGCGCCTACTGGTTGATCATTGACGCGTCACTCGGCCTGCCTCCTCGTCAACTTTCTCAGGGCGTAGAATTCCAGCAGCGCCAACACCAGAACCATATCCGCGACGAGGAAAACGATCCAATTGCCCGTCGACGTCAAGCCCAATGCGCCACTGACGAGCAGGAGCGCACTGAGCAGAATCCAAAGCGCGTCGAGTGCGGCGATCAGCTTCAGAGCCGTTCGGTTGATCGGGCGACGGCTGGCGACCCATCCGACATACGCGGCAAAAAACAGCAGGCCGGCCCCCATCGTGCGCAGGATCAGCACAGCCGAATCCCCAGCCAGACCGAGCCACTCGACCACCTGTGTTGCGCCAAGCAATAGCAGCAGACCACTGACGACGGAAAAGATCGCGTTGGCGCGCAGCACGTTGCGGGCAAAGCTATCCGCGTCAGATATTGGCGTGGTTGTAGAATGCAACGTGGTCATGCTGCCACCTCCAAGTGGACATCTGTCCGCCGCACCACGCTGTTGAATGTGGCGACGAGCGGATCTCGAAAGAAGTAGAAAGAAGATGTTCCCACGATGTTGGCGTAGAGTCCGGCAGAGGCAGATACGTAGCCATCCACCACAAACCAGACCAACAGCGATGTAGCAATCGTGACCCACGCCCATCGCTCCCCCTGTCGAAATCCGAAGTGTGTGAGGCCGACCAGCATCACACTCCAGCCGACCAAGATCGCACCAGTCAAACCGATGGCAAACGAAATCAGATTCTCATCTGTGGTCACTGGCGCGGCGACCAGGCCACTCCATTCGCTCATCATGGCAAGCGCTTGAACCCCCAGCGGTGTGAACGCAAAGAGCGCCCCCATCAGCCCGTTCAAAACCGATACGACGACCAGCCAGTTCGACCAGAAATCGTGGCTGCTCTGTTTCATCATGTTGTCTCCATTTCTGTGAACTCGTCTCTTTTGCCTGCAATACGAACGTACGCCGTGAGCATAAGCCGGGGGCGGGTGCCAAGTACAGGCAAAGTCCTGCCAAACAGTGCCAATTCAGGGCAGATCGTGTAGATTGCTGTCGCTTTCAGGGCAATGAAGAGTCGTGGGTGATGACGATACGCGTTTGGCGCTCAGAGGATCGTGCAGCGGGCGAACGCAACCAGATACAGCGCGCGGCGGCGCGGTGCGCCGTGGTGCTGCAAAAAATGGAATCAGCCGTTACCTGGCTGGCGCTTACGCAGTGGCGAATTCGGTGGTTGGGGCGGAGGAAATTTCGCGCAGATGGGTGGCGACTAGCTGTGCGCCGGCGTTCTGCCAGTTGTAGAGGGTGCGTTCGGGCACTTCGGTGCGCAGCCAGTCGAGCGCGGCCTGGCTCTCGGCATCGAGGGAAGCAGGTGTCGGGCGTCGGCGATAGGGCTTGATGCCGACCACATAGGGGTAATGGAGCGCGTTGTAGAAACGCCAAGCCTCGGACGGATCAAAACCGTTTGCTTCGGCAGGACCCAGCGCATCGATGGCCTCGATCAGCAGCGCCTTGAGTTCCGCGGCGCGGGTGAGTGTGTTGTCGTCCAGCCCAGCGCTGGCGAGCCGCCGGTCGATGATTTCCAGATGTACGAGCGGGCTGGCGGCCAGCTTTGGCAGATTACCCAGTTGGCTCAGCGCTCGGCGAGTGATCGCAGTAAATTCCTCTTCGTTCAGCATCAGCGGGCTGCGGTCGTCGGCGCGGGGAAGATTGGACGCGGTCTCGCGCAGTGCGGCCCGCTCCTGGCGCAGATCGGTGGCGCCAGAAAACGCAACCCGATCCAACACCTGCTGGACTGTGTCGTTGGAGGGTCTGCCCGGCAATGGCAAAGCCAAGAACGACGAACGCGAGCGCGATCATCGCGGGCGTGGCACCGGTGGAGAGTGCCATCGTCGCCAGGACCGGGGCGCCAAAGAGCAATGCGGCAAAGAGCGCTGCATCCAGTTCGCGAACAAAGACGCGCTGAAACCGTTCGCCCTGTTCGTGGGCATCGATCCCGATGGCGACCAGCCCGAGCAGGCTCAGGTCAAAACCAACGCCAACCAGCGCCCAGGTGGCTGCCTGATCATCGTTGAGCAGGTAAACGCCAAACAGACTCAGCACATACATGGCGGAGACAATCGCCAGCAGCCAGCGCAGCCGATTCGGCAGCGGCTCTGGCCGCTCGCGCTGGGCCACATAGGGCATGAGGGATCAGCGGCACGATGACGCCGACGATCACAAGCCAATGCGCAAGGGCCGGATAGGGAGATAGTGCTGAGAAGAGGGCGAGAAGAGCCGCTAGAGGCAGCAAGAGAAATCCCCAGACGCGCAGCAGACGATTTCGGCCCTGGGCTTCTTCGACAAGCAGGGCCACCATGCCACCGGTCCAAAAAGACGCCGAGAGTGTGACCAGGGCGGCCGCCCATGCGACGCCGTTCGACCCGGCAAGCAGCGCGCTGACAGCCACAGCAGTTGCGACCAGCAGGAGTGCCACGCCAGAATGGACCAGCCGTCGCCGCCCCACATCGTTGGCAAGGAGGTAGAGGCCAACCCAGAGGGACAAACCAAACACAATCAATTGGGCAAACAGCAGCCAGCTCATCGGTAGGCGGCTCAATAGAGCCGGTCGCGATAGCTCTCTTCGACAGCGGCCTCCAGCTCCTCTAGGCTTTCAGAAGGCCGGGCCTGGTCCAGCATCATCCGCGCGATGGAGGGTAACTCCGCCACATCCGGCCATGCCTCTGGCTGCCAAAGGTTGGAGCGGATCATACACTTGGCGCAGTGGACAAACGCCTCCTCCACGGTGACGATCATAGCGAAGTCCGGCATCTTGCCCCGTTCGGCCAACTGCTCGCGCAGCCAAAGGTCGCGCACGATCTGGGCGTGACCATTGACGCGCAGCGTTTCGGACTTGCCAGGCGCCAAGAAGAGCAGCCCCACCCGTCCCGTTTCGACAATGTTGAGCATGGTATCGGCGCGGCGATTGCCCACCCGGTCGGGGATTGCCAGCATGGTGTCGTCCAGCACATGGACAAAGCCGGCCGGGTCACCCTTGGGCGAAACATCCAGGTTGCCCATGCCGTCCGACGTGGCGATCAGCACGAAGGGCGAGGCCGCGATAAAGGCGCGGCAGTGGACATCCAACGCACCGATCACCTTGTCGAGTGCGTTCTGCCGGGGTTCGCCCAATACAGAGCGGATCTCGTCCTTGGTCGTTACGACGTCTGAAAATGTGATAGCCAACTTGCTTCCTCCTCAGGGTAGTCGAGCTCTTGAATCTGCAACCATGCAGTCATCTCAGCCAACCAACGCGACCAGGTCGTCCCGCTCGGCGTCGGTCAGGGCGCGTTCGCCCGCAGCCGCGTTCATAGCCGCCTGTTGTGGGGACTTTGCGCCGGGGATGGTGGTGGAGATGGCGGGATGGGAAAAAGTGTAGCGCAACGCCGCAGTCACCATCTCCTCGCCGGGCTGGAGCTGGCTCCGCAGCCTGTCCACCTGCGCGACGCGCGCAAGAAAGGCCTGACGCTGGGCAGGATCGTCGTTCCAGACTGTGCGCACCGTGTCGGTGAAGACGGAATCCGCCGAGTACCGCCCAGAGAGCAGCCCCTTTGCCAGCGGACCGCGCACCATGACGCCGATGTTGTTTTCGAGACAATAGGGCAGAAAGTCAGCTTCTGGCCCACGGTTGAGCAGCGAGTAGTCGACCTGCACCACGCTGCACGTGCCATTCACGTTGAACCGCTTGAGCACGTCCAAGCTGTTGGTGGAGATGCCGTAGGCGCGGATGCGCCCCTCGGTCTGTAATGCCTCGAAACCCTCCAAATAGATGTCTGGCTCCATCAGGTCGCCTTCGTGACAGAGCACCACGTCCAGGTAGTCGGTGCGCAGGCGATGCAACTGGGCATGGCCGCAGATGCGGATCAGGTCCACCGAATTCTTGGGCACGCCTCCGCCGGTGCGCTTGCCCCAGTTGCCAATTTTGCTGACGAGCACGACGCGGTGGCGAATGCCGGCCAGGAAGCGGCGCTGGACTGGCTGGCAGAACAGCAGTCGCGCGCCAGCGACGCCGAATCTGCGGCCAGAATCGGCGAGCTGTCCGCACTGCTGCGCAACAAGCGCAAACTGCTGCGCCAGATTCGTGAGGACCTGCGGCTGCAGGCGACGATGGAGTTGTGGCTGTATCTGCATGTGCCGTTGACGATGGGCCTGCTGGTGGCCATGGCCGCGCACATCGTGACCGTATTCGTGTACTGGTGAGCCAAGTGAAATTCCTGATCCGATTTATCACCCGAAACGCCGCTGGCGGTGTCGAATACCAGGACAGGATCGTCACTGCTGCGGCGATCACGATTGGCCGCGCGACGGACCAGACCCTGCATCTGCGTGACAAGCGCGTGCGCCTGCAACACGCGAGAATCGAGGCGGAGGCCGGCGGCGCGCGCCTCACGACCGGCACCTTGTCCGGTGTTACGGTCAATGGCCGCTCGCAAAGCGAGGCACGCCTCGCCGTCGGCGACGTCGTGGAGATAGGCTCCAACATCCTCACGGTTATCGCCGCCGAGCAGGGCGCTGATTTCGCGATCAGCTTCGAGTTACGGAGCGACGCCAGCGCCGAGCATTTTGTTGCCGACTGGAGTTCGGACACGGCCGGGATTGCGGGCTGGAGCAAGCGGCGCTTGTCCTGGCTTGTGGCCGCCAGCGTGTTGGCCCCTGGCCCGTGGTGTTGCCGGCATTCAACGTGCTCAGCAAGAGCATGTTGCAGG
>JAAUPU010000288.1 GCA_012032975.1 Caldilineaceae bacterium
CGTGGAAAATGTCACGGACGTTTTGAAATTGAATCAAAAGGTGTATGCGGTTGTACTGGAGGTGGAATTCGATCAACGATCAGGCGGAGAACGCATTCGATTGAGTATGAAGGACGTCAATCAAGAAACGGGAACCTACACGGGTCGTTCGTTGAACAGCAGCGGCGGAAACTATCGTGGTCGCAGTGGTGGCGGCCCTCGAACGTCCAATCAACAATTGGTGATTTCGTGCCAACCTTCGTCGCGAAGAGCTAGTTGGACTGCATCGAGAATGGGATACTCTAGCAGACGGCGACAATCACACGAAGAAGAGCAAAAAAGACGACGGCATCGATGCGGCCTACCTACGAAAACTATATTCTTCCAGTCCCGATCCGCCAGCTGCTGTGGCTCAGGCGGATGCTAAAAAAGCTTCACACGACAAGAAGAAGAAGAAACCTCACCTCGAGAGAGACTCGTCGTCATCCTCGGATGACAGTTCTTCCTCTTCTTCCTCGTCATCATCCTTCGAGAGTGACCGTCGCAAACGCAAAAGACATCGATCCTCCAAAAGCGGGCGGAACAGACGAGGAAGAGACGCATCTCGATCCAAAAGACGACGACGAAGAAGAGATCGCTCCATCAGTAGTAGTAGCCCCTCGTCGTCATCGACTTCTTTGTCTGACAGTAGCAGCAGCAGCAGCAGCAGCAGCAACGACTCGACTACTCCCAAGAAAGTCAAGTTCAGCATCGACGAGGAAGGCCAGGCTACGCATAACGATGCCCTACCCGAATCGGATTTGAGAGACGCTCAGGACTTTAAGCAGGCCGTACAGGGTGCAGCTCACAACAGCAACGATGACGGCGATATGGAAGGGCCTATGCCGTTGGCCCAGCCCATGGGTGGACCTGGTGGTGGGGCTGATGGAGCTGCCTCGTACGGAAAGGCGCTGCTGCCAGGAGAGGGTCAAGCGCTGGCTCAGTATGTGCAACAAACTTGCGTATTCCTCGTCGTGGAGAAATCGGCTATTCCGGAGACGACATTGACCATTTTGAAAAGTCGGGCTACGTCATGTCGGGGTCCCGTCATACACGCATGAATGCCGTTCGTATTCGAAAGGAAAATCAAGTGTACTCGGCCGAGGAGCAACGTGCCTTTGGCGCTGTTAACCATGGAAGAGAATCAGCAAAAGGAAGCGCAGCTCATGGAAGATTTTCGCACCATGTTGAAAGACAAGCAAAAGATGAAGCAGGATGCTGCAGGTGGTCACTAATAGCCGGAGAAGATGCGGTGAGAAAAGAACCGTAAAGCTGATAAGTACATACTAACATCATCATTCTATGCATAGTCGTTGACTACAACCATAAATATATTATGCAACTTTGACTTGAACAGTATCGCCCAATGCCTGCGTTTCAAATTGCTTTTGTAACAGCCCCAACATTCCATTGGCCATGGCCTCACCAATCAACCAATACGTCTCGCAGTTGTTGTTCCAATGATAACCCTGGTTGCCCGGCGAGGCTGGGAACGGATCGCGATGAAAGGCACGCGTGTCGACGCTTTCCACCGTACCTCTAAATTCGGGATACTTGGTGGCATTTGCCACGGCAAATTGCGCCGCTACAATAGCATCTCGTCGTCCATGATCGGGCGTGTATCCTTGAAAGCCCGACACGCCAATGACAAAGGGCAAGTTGGGCGTATTCAAATCGCGTCGGACATCCCGAATGAGATTGGCCAGGTTGTCTTCGTATTCGTTGGTCATGTTGACGTCACAGCCGTCGTTCCAACCTTGATGCCACGCAAAGCCGGCCAATTGATAGCGTCCGTCAAACGTGGGAAAGAACTGATGAAGTTGGGTCAATGTCTTGTAGGTATTGGCAATCACGGCTTCGTAATACAGTCCAGTGGTGCCGCCGGAGGAGGGTGGACGAAAGTTTTCAGCCAAACTGCGACCGCCCCAGGCCAGCTTTAATAATAGAATTTGTTGTTTTTGTTGCTGCCCATTCAATGTTTCGGCAAGCGTCCAACCAAAGCCAAGCTCGGGTCCCATTTGCTCTCCTTGCTGTCCCGGATCGCCACCAAAGCCAGGCACTAACGGCCCGTACTGCCCAATGTGATTGTGCACGTCGAGGTAATTTTCGCGGTTGTACGTCACCCACACATCGTCGCGGGATGTCCACGTTATATTGCCGTCAGTGGAGACTTGCTGCAGTTTGCTGTACTTTTCGGGATACGTCTCCATCATCCAGGGCAGTGTCCCATTCAAGTACTGACCCGTCGTTTCGTCTTGTTTGGCAATGTAGCCATGTCCTTGCATGTTGGATTGTCCGACCATAATAAATACTTTGAGCGGTGGCTTGCCGCGGGGAACGGGACGGTTTAGTCGGCGTATGGGGCTTGTTGGGGACCCGAATGACGACGACCGTCACGATCAATAAGGCATACACAGCAAACAAGACGAAATAGCGGCCCGTATTGTTTTTGTCATGGTGATGATCCTGATGATGGTTGGGATTCGGAGGTCTGTTGTTGTGAGAGGGGAGGCGTTGACGGACTACTTGTTGCTCTGTATCATCCCCATCATGTTGATCTTCCATCAACGATAGCAATGGATCGGATAATGCGGATGTCATGGTGTCGGCAACAAAGAATGTAATTACTCACGAACCAAAATGCTTCTGCAAATGTTCTTTAGTTTTCAGTCGCAAAACACGCAACTGATTTGATGACTGCTACTGGGATGAACGACGGAGTGTGCCGGACGAACGAGTGAGGAGATTCCAGGAATGCGGTAGTAGTTGTGCAGTCGTAGTTACCAACTCTGCTGCTACCGGTGCTGCTAATGAGCAGGAAGCGGTGGGGTTGACTTGAACTGGCGAATGTGTTTTCGAGTATTGATATTCAATGTGTGAAGGCTTTGTTCATATATTGAATTGATATCGAAGGAGTCAATTCCACGTTCTCCTAATAATCTCGATTCAACTTGCATAGACGATAAAACAACGTACGAAGTATTCTACAGTGCATCTATTGCTACTCTAGCATCATGCCAGCCAACACCACCTACTATCATCAACTAGTGAAAGCCTCCATAAATGACTTCCACCGACTGGGGGTCAATCATGTATGTGGCCTGCCCCGACGGCCGCGTGGCCTTGATCAGGGTAATGGCTACCACTCCGCAATTGACAATCTTTTTCTTCTTTCCCACATGATTGTCACCATATGGCAAAAAGGTCTGGAAGAAGGACCGGAACCAAATGGAATGCCCGCCCACAACGACATATTGTTCGGGACAACTGGGCGAAAAGACAAATTGACAAAAGTCGCGCATCCGTTTCAGACCGTTGGTGTTGAGCGGCTTGTTGCCGGCATGCAAAGACATGTCCACCTGATTGATATAGGTGGACTGAAAATTGGTCAACCGTGACGTCTTATCAATCCACGACGCTTGGATCTGTGTGTGGGCAGGCGTTATGGACAAGGTGTCGGGATTGCGACTGATTTCTTGCAGGGCTGGAACGATCAGGAAACCACCACCGATGCCAAAAAAGCCCGATACCATGCCGGTGCCTATCCCAAGGCCTGCCAGGCGGGGCAACAGTATCCGGGCTGTGTTAAATTCGAGGCGCACGCTTTCATTACCAGGCGACTTGCGGGGGCGTAGCATCAGCAGCCCAACGCCGATCATCAAGGCGCCAAACAGGACCAACAGCTGGGCGCCGTCGGTACGTTGCCCCAGCCAGGCGCCTGCCGCAGCACCCGCCACGCCACTGAGGGCAAAGACAATGGTGCAACGCCACTTGATCAACCCGGACCTGGCGTTCAGGGCCAGGTTGACCAGAGCGCTGCTGGTAACCGCAACCGCGGCCGTGCCGATCGCGATATGGGTGGAGCCATCGCCCAGCAACTTTGCCATCATCGGCATGGCCAGGATGGAGCCGCCGCCGCCGATCAGGCCCAGCGTCAGCCCGACCAGCATTCCACCCAGTATCGACAGCACCCAGAACATACGGCTTATCCTTTCGAGCAGGCCACTGCCTGGCGATTCCAGGGCATGCGTTGCAGCAGCATCGCCAGCCCACAAGTTCCGGTAGCACCTGCGAACATCAGGCCAGCGCCGACGAAACCGGACAGCAGGTAGAACCAGGGTGTGACAGTCGCTCCCAGAACCACCCCGGTCAGCACCATACTACCGGCAGCAAGCTGCATCTGGCGCATCAGCTCCATGGGTTGTTTACGGTCGCAGACCACCGGCAACCCGGCTTTTTTCCAGGCGTCCAGTCCGCCTTCAAGTACATAAGCCTCACAGGCTGCGGCATCTGCCAACAGCGCGGAATTGCTGGCGGTGCGGGCGCCGGAGCGGCAGTGGAAGATAATCTGCCTGGAGCCATGTGGTGTATCGATCTTCGCAGGCAGGGCTGCAACCGGTACGGATTTCGCGTTGGCGATGTGCTCGCGCGCATACTCATCCGGATTGCGGATATCAACCAGCAGTGCGCCTTCTTCCATCAGGCGGCGGGCTTGTTCGGGGTTCAGGTTTTGCAATGACATGATATTTGCTCCTATGAACAGTAGAGGTCTTTCAAAAGCTTGATCAGGCTTACCAGGTTCGGATCGGCGATGCGGTAAAGCACGGACTGTGCCTCACGGCGACTTTCCAGCAGGCCATCTTCGCGCATGCGAGAAAGGTGCTGGGAAGTTGCTGAGGGGCTGAGCCCGACTGCGTCGGCAAGTTCGCCGGCGCTGTTTTCACCACTGCCGATCAGGGTGCAAAGTATGAGCAGGCGTCGTTCATTGCCGAGCGAACGCAGTACGGCTGCGGCTATTCCGGCGCTTGCTTGCATCTTGGCCAATCCCGCTTCGTCAAGGACATTGGGGTTTCCATGTAATTTAGAATGTGCTAAATTTAGCAAAAGCTAAAATACAAGTCAACCAGGAGTACAACCGATGAACAACAGAAATCCCGAAATCCAGGCCTTTTTTGATGAAACGACGAACACCATTACCTACCTGCTTATCGACCCGGATACGCGGGAAGCAGCCATAGTTGACCCGGTATTGGACTACGATCATCGCTCGGGCCGGGCAGGTGTGGAATCAGCCAACCGTGTGCTTGAGGCTGTGCGCCTGGCAGGGGCCGAGGTGAAATGGATACTCGAAACCCACGCCCATGCAGATCACCTGTCGGCGGCGCCCTACCTGAAGCTCAAAACCGGCGCGAAGGTAGGGATAGGTGAACATATCCGCGAAGTGCAACGCATTTTCCGCCCGGTATTCAACCTGGACGATGTGTCTGGCGATGGCAGTGAGTTCGATCATCTTTCAAAGATGGTGAGTC
>JAAUPU010000289.1 GCA_012032975.1 Caldilineaceae bacterium
GGCCGACAATCCATGTGCGCATCTGTGGACAACTCATTTTGGGCAAATCAAAAGGGTGTGTTCAAAACGGATGGCTCAACCGGAAATCTCATGGCCTTATCCCGGAATGCTCCAACTCTCGCTGAACAGACCCAAATCAAGATCGGTTGACAGGGGCGACTTCAGACCACCTCGGCCACAATCGCCGCGAGTGCACCGGCGATCATCAGCCAGCCAAAGCGCTCGTGGAGCTTGGCCGTGCCGCGCACCAGTCCGTTGAGTCGCGCCGGCGTTTCGTAGAGTGTGGCGGTCTGGATCAGCTTGAACGCGGCGGGCAGAGTCAAGAGCGCCAGCAACATAAACCACGGCGCGATGTTCATCAGCACCAGCAACACAAGCACCACATAGCTGCCGCCGACTAGGAGATAATATTCCCACCGGCTGGCCTTGCGTCCAAAAATGTTGGCCAGGGTGCGTTTGTTGTTGGCCAGATCGTCGTCGATATCGCGCATGTTGTTGGCGTGAAGGATGGCAGAGACCAGCAACCCGACCGGCAGCGAGATGAGGACCACGTTCCAGGAGACGTTCTGGGCCATCACATAATAGCTGCCCAAGACCATCACCGGCCCCATGAAAATGAAGACGACAATTTCACCCAGCCCGGTGTAGGCAAAGGCCGCCGGACCCGCGGTGTAGAACCAGCCGGCCAGCACGCTGAAGATGCCCAGCCAGAGGATAAAGAGGCCGCGCGTTGCAACCAGATAGATGCCCAGCACAGAGCCGAGGGCAAAACAGAAGACGCCTCCCCAGAAGACCTGTCGATGGGTCAACATGCCATCTTGCAGCGCCCGGTTTGGCCCCAACGAATCGGGCGTGTCGGTTCCCTTTTTCCAGTCGTAGTAGTCGTTGATCAAGTTGGCGCCGGCGTGGATCGACACCGAGCCGACCAGCGTGATGACAAAGAGCAGCCAGCTCCAGTAGCCGTCGTAGGCTGCCAGCACAGAACCCAGGACGACCGGGGTTACGCTGGCCGTGAAGCTGAAGGGGCGCACCGCCAGCCACCAGGTGCGGACAAAGCGTCGCATACGCGGCTCCTCTTCAAGTGTTCGACTTCTGGCCGGGCGCGTCTCTGCCATGCGCCACGGGATGAGTTGGCGTTCGATCTCCAGCATGATGGCATTAAAACCCCAGCCGAGAATGGCCACCACGATCAGCGCGGCGAAGATGGTCGCGATGTCGTAGATCTGATAGCTCTGCCAGAGCAGCGCACCCAGCCCGCCCTGGGGCAGCAAGAGTTCTGTGCCGACGATCACGGTCAGCGAGAAGCCGAGGCCTAGATTGATACCGGTCAGGATGCTGGGCAACGCGGCGGGAATGGCCACTGTCCAGACCAGATCCCAGCCGGCCGCGCCATTGTTGCGGGCAATCTCGAAATATTTTTCGTCCACGTTGAGCACGCCGGCCATGGTGTTGAGCGCCACGAGAAAGAAGACCGAGATCACGATAATCGCATACTTGCTCTCTTCGCCAATGCCAAAGAGGATCACCACCATCGGAACCAGGGCGATCTTGGGGACCGGGTAGAGCGCGCTGACCAACGGTGCAAAGAGGAGCCGCGCCGTGCGGTTGATGCCCATCATCACGCCGATCAGCAGCGCGGGGATCAGCGCCAAGATGAAGCCCACCGCCATACGTCGCAGGGTCACAACCGTTGCCGTGACCATCGTGCCGTCGTCCAGCAGCTCGACCAGACGCGTCAATATCTCGCTGGGCGCGGGGAAAAAGCGTCGATCTAAAACCCCGCTGACCACCAGCGCTTCCCAGACAATCAGCAGCACCAGCGGCGAGACGAAGTTCAGAAGGCGGTTGCGCATGACGACCGGCTCAGTTCCTGCGTTCTGGCGCCGCGCCAAGCGGGGGCGCGCCAAGAGGAAGTGTGCCCGAACGCGCCGCATTGACTTCGTCGCGCAACAATTCCCAGATCTGATAGGAGAGTTCGCCAAAGGTGGGGTCGCGCTTTAGCTCGTAGACCGCGCGGGGGCGTGGAAACGGAACGGTCGTCTCGCCGATCAGACGGCCCGGCGTGGCGCTCATCACCAGCACACGGTCGCCCAGGATGAGCGCCTCTTCGATGGAGTGGGTGATGAAGACCACCGTTTTGCGCGCCTGGTCCCAAAGTTGCAACAATTCTTCCTGCAACAGATTGCGATTCTGGCATCCAGCGCACCGAACGGTTCATCCATCAGCAAGACGCGGGGGTCATTGGCCAGCGCACGCGCCAGGGCCACCCGTTGGCGCATCCCCCGGAAAGCTGGTAGGGATAGCTTCGGCAAAGCGGCTCAAGCCGACGGTGTTCAACATGCGAGCGATGGTCGCCTCGCGCTCTTTCAACGGCACGCCCCGCACGCGCAGACCATAGCCCACGTTGTCGTGAACGGTTAGCCACGGAAAGGTCGAGTCGCCCTGGAAGACCATGCTGTTGAAGGGCTGATCGTCGGCCTCGTCCCTGTCCAGCGTCAGACTGCCGTCGCTGGGCGTCTCCAGCCCGGCCAGGATGCGCAACAATGTCGTCTTGCCGCAGCCGCTCGGCCCAACGATGCAGACGAACTCTCCACGGGCGATCACCAGATCGACAGGCCCCAGCGCCGCGATCTGGCCCCCTTGCGCGGCCGGAAAGCTTTTGGTCAGCCCCTGAACCTGAATGATGGGCTGCTCGACAGCAGAAACCGGGGCCTTGTCAAGGCCCCGGTTTCTTTCGGCATCTACTCCCACTCGATCTCGCCACCCAATTCTTCCAGCGCCTGCTCCGCATAGCTGAGGTTGATCAGCTCGCTGAGGTCGATATTTTCGTCGTAGGCCAGTTGACCCTCGCTGCGGAAAAACTCCTGCAATTCCATCAGGTCGGCCAGCGGAACCACGCCGTTGGGGTCATGATAGGAGCGGTTGGCGCGGGCGACCACATCGGCGGGCACATTGGTGTACTTCTCGATGGTGGCCAGATTCTCCTCGTCAAACCAGAGGTCGCCGTTCAGGTCACGCGCGCCGCGGATGTAGGCCTTGACAAAACCCTTGGCCAGATCGGGGTTGGCGGTGGACCAATCCTTGTTGAAATAGATCACGGTCGAGGTAAATCCATCGATAAAATCCTCGCTCAACCGGGCCACAAGCTCCTGATCCTCGGTCAGCGTCACCAATGGTTCGCCCAGGATGCCTGCATCCAGCGTGCCGCTCTCCAACGCCGGCGCAACCTCGCGAAAACCCACGCCGAGAACTTCGACATCATCAAAGCTCAGCCCGCCCTGCTGAAGCGCCTTCCAGAGCCAATATTCGGTGGCCGCCCCCTTGGCGTTGATCGAAACTTTCTTGCCAGCCAGATCGGAAATCTGGGTGATCTCGCCGCTGTCGAAACGGGATTTGCTCACCACCAATGGGCTGGTGAGCGGCGGCCGTTCGGTGTGCAGGGGCGCGACGATCTCGAATTCGATGCCGCGCGCCACTGCGTTCAACATGCCCGATCCGATCCCTCCACCGGCCGCGTCGAAGTTGCCGGCCGCTACCTGGATCACATTTTCCGTGCCGCCCTCCACGGGCAAGATCTCCACCGTCATGCCCTCTTCGGCAAAGTACCCCTTCTCAAGCGCGATGAAGAGCGGTGCATAGATGGTCACCGGCACATGGCCCACGCGCACAACCGGTAGTTCCTCGCTGGCTTCGGCAGTGGGTTCGGCAGAATCTTCCGCAGAGTCTTCCGCTGTGCTCGCATCGTCCGCTGGCGTTGAAGGCGCGATGACCGGGGTTGCACACGCGCCCAAGATCAGGCTGACGAAAACAAGGAATACGATGACGAATCTGGTTCTGACCATCTTTTGTCTTCTCCCTTTTCCTTTGAACCAATCGTACAGAAAAGCTGCCGATTGAAACGTGTTTCATGGGTCAGTTTTGTTCAACGACCTGGAACGGATCATAGCCGGAACAGGGGAAAGGTCCAAATTTAACCGGAAGAATGGGCATGGCCACAACAGAACCTGCCCGATCCCGAAAGAATGGTGAAAAGAAAAGGAGAAACAGACAACATTTGGCGTGCGCTGGCCATGTTACAGTAATGGTAGTTTGTACATCTATTGTCGGACCTACAATGTTGCGTCAAGCGAGGGTGGAGCGCCGACAAGAAAAATCTGCCCGCCTTGACGCTCAATCTGAAAGGGAAATGTACGCTTGATGAGTCGTTCTCGCCTTTTCACTCTGTCCCAGATCTTGTACGCCGGAGTCGGAAGTGTGGCGTTGCTGGGGCTTGCAGCTTGCACACCAGCGGCGTCGTGTCGTCGATTGCCGCGGAGAGCCGACTGGCCCCCTGCCCCGCGACGCCGAACTGCGTGTCATCACAGAGCACGCCCGACGATGAGGAACACTGGATTGCACCGCTCACTTTCGCGGGTTCGCTGGAGGATGCGCGCAGCCGGATTTTAGCCGTGGTTGCAGAAATGCCGCGCCACAAGATCGTTGTCGCAGAGGATGACTACCTTCATATTGAGTTTCGTTCGCGCATCTTCCGTTTTGTAGACGATGTCGAATTTCTCTTTGATGGCGAGTCCAAGCTGATTCAGCTTCGATCGGCTGCCCGTCTGGGAAAATCTGATCTGGGGGTCAATCGAAAGCGAATGGAGGAGATTCGACGCGCCTTCGCCGAATAGCAGGATCGTGAGTCGCTGGCAAGGTGACTGGGCGAGAGAGGAAATAGCGCCTTGTCACCCTGTCACCTTGCCAGCCCATTGTTCATGGCGCCTGCCACGGCAGTTGGTATGAGTTGATCCCGCTCCAGCGCGGCGCTAGCACCTCCGACAACAGCGATTGTCTACAATGGTTGCATGTTGCGCCAAGCTTGGTGTTCCGTGCTCGTATTGGACGATCGCTGGTGGAGGATCCGTCTGTGCAATTGCATATGTACCCCACACGCAGTACACTGCCGCGGTGTGCTGGAACATTGCCCCCGCAATCCCGGTGACCTCCACACTTCTCAAGTCAATGGGGCCTTCCGATGTCGCATGAATTCTTGAATTTCGTGCTGGCAATTTCCATCATCATCTTGGTGGCAAAAGCCGCAGGATATGTCAGTACGAGCTTCGGTCAACCCTCGGTGCTTGGTGAGCTTCTGGCCGGGTTGATATTGGGGCCTACCGTCTTGGATATTTTCAGCACTGTGCCGACGTTTGCAGACGATCCCAATCTCGGCCATTCGATCACCATGATGGCCGAACTAGGCGTGATCCTGTTGATGATGTTGGCAGGGCTGGAACTCCACATATCCGAGCTTCTAAAGGCTGGCAAAGTGGCCAGT
>JAAUPU010000290.1 GCA_012032975.1 Caldilineaceae bacterium
GTAGATGCGCCCGGTTTCTACCTGTACCCGACGCACGTCCGCCAGTTGATCCAGCGTCGTGAAGCCAGGCTTGTCACTCATGAAATCCTTGCCGTGACGCATGACGCGGATGCCCAAGGGCGCCCGATCCTTCAGGATCGCCGACGAGATCACCAACTGGATCGACTCATCCTCCAGGATCGCATCGGCACTGGATGCGACGACGGCCTGGGGGTAGTAGTCGGTGTAGGTCTTGACCAGCTCCGGCTCATCTGCATAGACCGCGGCCAACTCTGCTCCGGCGGCGAGCAACAGATCGGTCTGGCCATAGATGTGAAAGTGGTTGAGGCCAACGGCGGCGAAGCGAATGGTGGGTTGTGTGCTCATTGCTGACTCTCCTTGTGTTGATATTTGAAAATTCGTAACCGCTCTGCGCTCACAAGAAATACTTGCCACGAATTGCACGAATTAGACGAATTTACCCTGGCACGCGTCGTGAAATTCGAGGCATTCATGCCAATGCCTTTGCAGCAACGAAAACGGGCTGGCTTCATACTTGCGGATTGCGCAGGCTCTGCAAATAGGTGCGCAACTGCTCAACCGCCCGGCTGCGCATGGAGACGGTTTCCTTCTCCGCAGGCGTCATCTCGGCAAAGGTCTTGTCCCAGCCGTCGGGCGAGAAGACGGGATCCCAGCCAAAGCCCAGGGAACCGCGTGGCGAGCGAACGACCCGCCCATCCATCCTGCCCGAAAAAACCGCGCACCGCTCACCGTCATAGAAACCGAGGAACGTCTCTGCTGTAGCGCTTAGGTCGTCATATTCGGCCAGCATCTTGCAGATGCCGTCCACGCCGACAGAGTCCAAAAACCAGGCGACCAGCGCACCCGGCAGACCATTCCAGGCGTGGATCGACAGACCGGTGTCCTCGACAAGCACGGGCTGATTCACCAGACTGTACGCCGCGCGCGCCTTCTGTTCGATCACCGCCTGGACCTTTATCGCCTGTACTTCTGGCAGCTCCAATCTGACCTGTTGGAGCGGAAATCCCAGCGCGTCTCGCACCTGTTCAAATTTGTGGCGATTGCCTGTGGCAAATAGAAGCTGTATCATATCGTCAAGAATTCTCCACGCCAAGATGGTCTTTCAGAGAAAGGTACATGGGATGGAACTCGATCTCGTATTTGAAGGCGGCGGCGCCAAGGGCATTGCCCTGCTCGGCGCATGGCAAGCGCTGCAAGCGCAAGGACATGGCTACAATCGCGTCCTCGGCACATCGGCCGGTGCGATCATGGCCACCTTCCTGGCCGCCGGCCTCACCACCGATGAGATGCTGGAAGCGCTAACCGAAAAAGAGAATGGCGTCTCGGTCTTCACCTCGTTCCTGGGCGATCCGCGCCCATTCAGCGAAGAAGAGGTCAAGTCCGGCGCGCTGGCTACTCTTCTGCAGGAGTTCAACTTGCCCTATGCGCCAGATTGGCTGGAAGCCCCCGCCAAAGCCGGCCTGTTGAATGCAATCGCCGAACACCCCAAATTCTCCCATCTGCTCGGCCTGGTCGAACGGGGTGGCTGGTATGCGGCGGATGCCTTCGTCACCTGGATGACGCGCCATCTGGATTCTGGCGAGTTCGATGGCCAGCCACGTCGCTTCAGTGCGCTGTCGCTGGCCGATTTACATGCCAAGACCGGCGTCCACCTCTCGCTCGTCGCGTCGGATACAACCGGCGGACGAATGCTGGTGCTCAACCATCTGACCACTCCCGACTTGCCCATCACCTGGGCCGTGCGCATGTCCATGAGCATCCCCTTGCTCTGGGAGGAAGTACTCTGGCGCGCCGAATGGGGCGCATACCGCGAAGAATCGATGGTCGGCAATGCCATCGTCGATGGCGGTCTGCTCTCCAATTTCCCCATCGAACTCTTCCTCTCTGACCTCTTCAACATTACCGACGTGATGGGACCAAAGTCGGGAGCGCCGGTGCTGGGGCTTTTCATCGACGAACGGTTGAGATTGCCCACCCCCCGTGGTGGTACTGCCGGCCGCGGCCCCAAGATCGACCTCAACCAGCTCTCCACCGTCCAGCGGCTGATGCGCCTGGTCAACACCGCGACTACCGCCCACGACAAATGGTGATCGACGCCTATAGCGGTTTGGTCGTGCGGCTGCCGGCCTATGGCTATGGCACCACGAATTCGACATGGACGACGACCGTCGCAACCGGCTGATCGACGCGGCGCGTGCGGCCACCGAGCAACACCTCGCCCAGCATCCGCCTGGCGTCACCCGGCGTGGCGCTGCCAGCACAGAGGCTGCGGCACAACGTGTGGCCAATGAAATCGCGGCCGATCTGTTGCTTGAATGATTGCGCCTGCGCCTGGACACACAATCATACACGGGGCAACGACCGATGCAAACCGCAGGCAATGTCGATTGTGCCCTGCCAAAAGAGCAAGGTTTGAAGCACTTTGACAGGTATGCTAAACTGACCACATTGAGCGGAACACGATCTGCGAGGGTGCAAATTACACAACAAACGAACGACGAGGCAATCGCCGAAATCTGGCAGTTATTCAGAGAGACGACCGCGGCATTCAAAGAAACTGATGCAAGGTTGGATCAGCGCTTCTCGGAGACTGATGCGAGGTTGGATCAGCGCTTCGCAGAGACAAATGCCGAAGTCGCCAGGACTAACGCCAACTTGCAGAAGTTGGAGGGTCTCTTTGGCAACCAGTGGGGACGGTTGATCGAGGCGCTTGTACAACCCAGTGTGCTGAACCTCTTCCAGAAACGCAACCACAATGTGCGGCGCCTGCATCAACGCTCCAAGGCGCAGGTGAATGGCTCAACGATGGAGATCGATCTGATCCTTGAGGACGGGGACGAGGTGATTCCGATCGACGTCAAGACTACGCTAACGGTGGAGGCAGTCGATGACTTCCTGACCGACCTTGCCGACTTTACCAGGTTTTTTCCGAGTTATACGAACCATCGGATCTATGGTGGGGTAGCCGGGCTGGAAGTCCCTCAAGATGTGGGGCGGTATGCCTATAGAAAGGGGCTTTTCGTGCTGAAAATCACAGGCGACGATCTGGTGCAGATCATGAACGATGAAGGATTTCAGCCACGGGATTTTGGCCCGTCCGCCCACTGATCGAGCTGACGCAATAAAAAGGGGCTGACATGAAGTCAGCCCCTTTTCTAATTGGCGCAACTCTCTGCCAATCCGCCGTTCCTATCCGTGATGCCCCATGCGCAGCGCATCGAAGAGCCTGGCGTTGAGCGCACGCAGCAGGATCGCCAGCTCGACCACGACCATACACCCGGCGAAGATCAGCGCTAACCAGAGCGTCTCCTCGCGTGCGATCAGCGGGATCAACGGCGGCAAGGGCGCGCCCGCGCCATCCGGGATACGAAAAAAAGGCGCAAAGAACGTAGCAGTCAACAACCCCAATCGTGGCCCCGGCCAGCGCGCCGCAGGCGGTCAGCAAGCCATATTCCAGCCCGATCTGGCCGATCATTTGCCGTCGCAACAACCCCACCGCTCGCAATACTCCAAACTGATAAAGCCGCTCGCGCAACGACGCGTGGCTGTGGATCAGCAGCGCCAGCACTGCCATCACCGTCGCGGCCAGGCATGGCCAGAAGATCGTCCAACACCGCAGCGGCCTGGTCGTATGCGTGCGTCTGATGGCTCTCCAGTGCATTGTAGAGCAACATCGAACGGTCTCCGGTTCGATAGGCCAACAGTTCGCGTTCCATCTCCAGCCATTCGGGCAGGATCTGCTCCAGCATTATTTTGGCGGGAAGCGGCGGCACGCGTAGCGGCTGGATTCCCTTCATGTTGACGACAGCAGGCACCTCGACCACCACATCATCGGGTATGCCAGGCAGCGCGCCGTTGTTGGGCACATTCACCTGGAAGTAGCCCTCATGGTTGTTGACCAGGCCGTCTATGATCGGGACCTGCTGTTCGCGCGTCTTTTCACCGCCCAGTTCGGCGACCAAACTGGCCTTGGCGTCGTTGGCAATCCGGGTCATCTGTGCGATGCGCTTTTCCAGATTTTCCACAAAATAGGGGCGCGCCAGCTCTGTGTCGGGACCGCCCCAGGGCTGGCCAAACCAACGAAACTTGGTCTCCTGATTGGTGTGATACCACCAGCCGCCCCGCCGAGGGCTGTCGCCGATGGGCATCAGCCCGAACATCTGGTACTGGTGGATCGCGCCGCGCGACATCTGGATGTCGTGGGTGCGTTCGGCCACGTGGGTGTTCCAGTAGCGTTCGCCCTCCTCCTTGATCCAGGCGTCCAGAATGGGGTAGGCATCCTTGCCTTCGTGGATGAAGTCGGTGAGCCAGATGTTGTGGTTCAGCCCCGGCGCTTGCCAGGTCAAGTCAGTCATCTTCTCGACTTTCAGGCCGAGGACGCGGGCGATTTCATAGACGCCGTAGTGCCCATGGCAAAGCCCACAGATCTTGATATCCGTCTCGCGCGTCATCAGTGTGCAGCCCTGAAAGACCGGATTTCCCGACTGGATCAGCCAGGCATCCGGGCAGATCTCCTCCATGTCGCGCGCGACGCCGAGCATCAGGTTGAAGTTGTAGAAGCTGCCCAGGCTCACACCGCCGTAGTGATAACCATGCCTGGCCGTCACATCGCGCATGTCTCGCTGGTGATGGTGCGATTTGACCGCAGCCGTGTTGATGACGAAGTCGGCGTCCTGCAGCGCCGTACGGCGATCCGTCGTGCTTTCGATCTGCAAGTCCGAGCCAAGCTCGTCGCTGTAACGCTCGGCCAGCCGCTGGATCATTGCCAGCCGCTCCTCGTCGATGTCCATGAAGTGGACGAGGCTGCCGGCCAGACTGCGCGTCAGACAGATGTCCTTGACCAAACCAAGTGAGAAAGTCGCGCTGCCGGCGCCGATGACGCCGATCTTGATGGGTGTTGACATAAGTATATCCTTGTTGATGTTCTATAGGCTGTGGTTGGCAGAACTGCCCGCCAACACAAAGATCTCACCCCGAAAAACTCGCCACGATGTTCGGATCGCTCCTCCAAGAGCAGATACTCTTTCTCGGGAAAGATGTGTTTGTGCGTCGTCTCCACCGAACCACCTCTCGGTCACCTGCCAAAAACCAATGCGCACTTCGACACTCACTCCTGTCGCTCGCCCCACGTCTCCCAATAGGTCAGCTCCTTGGCAGGGATACGCACAGCAGGGCTAAAGTCATCCCCTTTGAAATAGGCCACTGGCAACAGCGCGGCCTGTGTGACATGCTCCGGGATGCCCAGCAACTCTGCGATCTCCCTTCATAGCGCAGGTGCAGAGTCG
>JAAUPU010000291.1 GCA_012032975.1 Caldilineaceae bacterium
TGATTTTACCGCGTCTGCGGCAGGGATTTACGGCAATTTTGGCCAAGCGAACTACGCGATGGCCAAGCTCGGGCTCGTGGGCTTTGCCAACACCCTGGCGATTGAGGGCAAGAAGAAGAACGTGTTGGTCAACACGATCGCGCCCATCGCGGGCTCGAGGATGACCGAGACGGTGCTGCCCAAGGAGCTCTTGGACGCCCTTGAGCCTGGGTATGTGTCTCCGTTGGTGGCCTTCTTGGCGCACGAATCGTGCGAAGAGACCGGCGCGCTCTTTGGCTGGGTCGGCAACCACAGCCCGGCGCGGTTGCTCTCCGAGACAGAGCGGCGGACCGCGTCCATCGACCAGGCGGTCCGGCTCTTTGGCGAGCAGGCTGCCCACCCCATTGGCTACGCCGAGAAGAACTGGGAGGCTGACCCATTCACGACCAACGCCGCCGATGGCAGCCGCGCCATCGCAGAGGATCACCCGCATTATGGGCATCCGTTGTTGCAGGGGCCGCAGATGGCGGGACGGCTCTGGTGGGCGACCACAGAGGCGTCGCCGGTCAACGGTGGTTATCTGGATGGTGCAATTTTAGTGGGGCGGTCGGTGGCGAATGCGGTGAGTCAGAATGCGTCGTCATGAATCCGGTGAGGCAGAGGCTCTTCATAACTGGCGAATTTTGCTCTCAGCTCGATTTTGAGGAGGCTGGGCAAGAGATGCGCCTCTTTTGGGGAACCGGTCAAGAAAATGCAGCGCATTGTCTGTATTTGCTTGTTTCAGGATTGTGTCATCATCAATGCCCGGAGAAAACTCAGCGAAATACGCAACCTCATGCCCGTCTTGTCTCAACCTCATGACGATTGACCGAGCGATGTGTTGTCCATGAACGCGAAGCGTAGTCGCTCTTCTTGTCAAGCCGCAATCGAAAGCAGTCGGTCAGCCGGAGATGTGATAAAGTCCTTGGGTTGTTTGGGCGACGCGGACAATCCCGTGCCGCGCTGTTTGAAATTCAAACGAACCAATCATGACGCACAAAACTGATCGGATCACGAATGTCTTTTTCTCGTCTTCAAAGCCAGTGGTTTGGCAACGTCCGCGGCGATCTGCTTGCGGGCATGGTGGTTGCATTGGCCCTGATTCCAGAGGCCATCGCCTTCTCGATTATCGCCGGGGTGGACCCCATGGTCGGCCTCTATGCCTCCTTTTGTATCGCGGTCGTCATCGCCTTTGTGGGCGGGCGACCGGGCATGATCTCCGCGGCCACCGGCGCGATGGCGCTGGTGATGGTGACGCTGGTGCGCAACTACGGTCTGGAATATCTGCTGGCCGCGACCATCTTGACCGGCATTTTGCAGATCCTGGCCGGGCTGTTCAAACTGGGCGGACTGCTGCGTTTTGTCTCCCGGTCGGTGATGACCGGCTTCGTCAACGCACTGGCGATCCTGATTTTCGCAGCCCAGTTGCCTGAATTCTACGGCGCCACCTGGGTCGTCTACGCCATGGTGGCGGTGGGACTGGGAATCATCTACCTCTTTCCCTATCTCACCAGAGCCGTGCCGTCGCCGTTGGTCTGCATCATCACCCTGACCGCCTTCAGCATCTACATGGGGCTGGACATCCGCACAGTGGGCGACATGGGCGAACTGCCCAGCACCTTCCCGGTCTTCATGCTCCCCGACATTCCCCTCAACCTGGAGACGCTGGCGATCATCCTGCCCTACTCGATCACGCTGGCCGTGGTCGGGCTGCTGGAATCGTTGATGACCGCCGTGATCGTGGACGATCTGACCGACACGCCCAGCGCCAAGAATCAGGAGTGTACCGGGCAGGGCATCGCCAATATCGTGGCGGGTTTTTTTGGCGGCATGGCGGGCTGCGCGATGATCGGCCAGTCGGTGATCAACGTGAAATCGGGCGGTCGTGGGCGGCTTTCCACCTTTTTCGCAGGCAGTTTTCTGCTCTTTCTGATCCTGGTGCTCGGTGACCTGGTGAGCCAGATCCCCATGGCCGCGTTGGTTGCGGTCATGTTCATGGTTGCGTTTGGCACCTTTAGCTGGTCGTCGATCCGGAGCCTGACCATCCAGCCGGTCACCTCCAGCCTGGTGATGATCACGACGGTGGTGGTTGTGGTCATCACCCACAACCTGGCCCAGGGCGTTGCCGTCGGCGTGTTGATGAGCGCGCTCTTCTTTGCCCACAAAGTCTCGCGGCTGATGCCGGTTGAATCGCAGTTGTCCGCCGATGGCAATCAGCGGGTCTACAAGATCCACGGGCAGGTCTTCTTTGCTTCCGCCGACAAATTCAGCGCAGGTTTCGACTTCAAGGAGGTGATCGAACGGGTGGTCATCGATGTGAGTCGCGCTCACTTCTGGGATCTGACTGCGGTCGGCGCGCTGGACAAAGTGGTGCTCAAGTTTCGCCGCGAGGGCACCACGGTCGAGATCGTGGGCATGAACCGGGAAAGCGCCACCATCGTCGAACAACTTGCGATCTACGACAAGCCAGATGCACTCGAACTGATGATGAAGCATTGAGCCATGCACCGAAGGAAAGCGTGAGGGAATTTATGACAAGCAGTATCGAGAGCATTTTGGCCTGTGTCGATGGCTCTCTCTACACCGACAGCGTCTGCGCCCATGCCGCGTGGGCAAGCCAGCGACTCGACGCACCGATCCGCATTCTGCACGTCCAGGCGCCAGGCTCCGACTATGCCGCGCCGACCGATCTGAGCGGCTCGATTGGGCTGGGCGCCAAGAGTTCGCTGCTGGAAAAACTGACCCAGGTCGACGAGGCGCGCGGCAGACTAGACCAGCAGAAGGGCAAGGTGATCCTGGACCATGCCAAAGAGGAGCTGGCTTCTCTGGGTGTGCAGCGCGTCGAGACCGTTCACCGTCGCGGCTCTTTGGTGGAGACCATCGCCGAGTTGGAGGATTCGACCCAGATGAGCGTTCTGGGGCAAGCGCGGCGAACATGCAGACTTCGCCAGCAAGCATCTTGGTTCCAACTTGGAGCGAGTAGTGCGTGCCGCCCACAAACCGGTGATGGTCGCGTCTCGCGCATTCCACGAGATCCGCCGCTTTGTAATCGCCTACGACGGCGGAGCAAGCACGCTCAAAGCCGTGGACTATCTCGTCAACAGCCCGCTGCTGAAAGGGGTGGAATGCCATCTGCTCAAGATCGGCTCGGACAACCCGGAGAACCATCGCCGCCTGGCGGAGGCGACGTCGAAGCTGGAGCAGAGCGGTTTTGCCGTACATGCGCTCCTGAAACAGGGCCACGCCGACGACATCCTGGCCGAGTATGTACTGGACAACCAGATGGATATGCTGGTCATGGGGGCGTATGGTCATTCGCAGTTGCGCACCTTGATCATCGGCAGCACGACCAGCAACACGATCCGTTCGTGTCATGTGCCTGTACTCATGTTTCGCTGAGTCTCAGCCAACCCCGCATGGTACAATACCCCCGATCACCATTCACAATCCATCATTCACCATTCACCATTCAAAATTGACCATTCAAAATTGACGAGGAGGCACTCGTGAGCTGGGAGTTCGAACTCTTGACGCCGGAGACCAGCGGGCTGACCGAAGGCCCGGCTTGGGACGGCAGCGGTCTGATCTACACCAACATCCCCAACAGCCGTATCCTGCGCTATGATCCGGCCAGCGGTGCGATTTCAGAGTTTCGCACGGGCACAAATAACGCCAACGGGCTGATGTTCGACCAGGCCGGCCAACTCTACGCCTGCGAAAGCGGCAGCCGGCGCATCGTCCGTTATGAAGCAGGTGGCGGCGTGACCGTGATCTGCGACCATTTCGAGGGCAAACGGCTCAACAGCCCCAACGACCTGGCCGTCGATACCCAGGGACGCATCTGGTTCACCGACCCGCGCTATGGCGACTTTCGCGACGACATGGAACTCGACCACGAATCGGTCTATCGCCTGGACCCGCAGGCGGACGGCTCTTGGAGCATCACCCGCATGACCTTTGACGTGACCTGCCCCAACGGGCTTCTGATCACGCCGGATTGCAGCACGCTCTATGTGGCGCAGAGCAAATATGGCGAAGGCCAACTGCGCGAGCTGCGCGCATATCCCATTCTGGCCGATGGCTCGCTGGGCAAGTATGAAGTGCTGCACAACTTCGCCCCGCATCGCGGCATCGACGGCATGTGCTTTGATGTCGATGGCAACATCGTCGCCACCGCCGGCTGGGAGTTGAGCGGTCCCGGCGGCATGATCTACATCTTTGCGCCCAATGGCCGCGTCCTGGAGACCCACCCCGTGCCGGCCAATCGACCGACCAACTGCACCTTTGGCGGCGACGACATGCGCACGCTCTTCGTGACTTCCATCGACGGCCTGGTCTTCAAGACGCCGACAGAGCGAACGGGCTGGGTGATCTACCCCGCTCGAAGCTGATCAGTGGCTGCGCTGCAAAGAGGTGTTCAGCCACGAATGAGCAGGAATTGCCTTGTCGGCCCCAGAGAGAAAATTCCGTGTCAATTCGTGAAATTCGTGGCAAAGCGGCTTTTCACAACCGAGCCAGCACTCAAACCGACTGAAAGGAAGATCCGAGCCGACCTATGAGCGACTCTGACAGATTTCGTGTAGGCATATCCGCCGACTTTCTGGTTCAGGCCCCTGGTTTGCTGGAGCGTGCGATCGACGATCATCTTGCGCCGCTGGGGTATATCGACACCGACTACTTCGAGCCGCGCGGCGTCGACGCGGCCGGCGCCTACGTCCTGCCATCCGATGTCGCTGACTTCGACGCGGTCATGGTGCTGTCGCTACGCTTCCCCGCAGCGTCATTCGACAGACTCGATCGTCTGGCGTTGATCGCACGCTGGGGCGTTGGCTTTGACCGCATTGACATCGAGGCGGCCACCCAGAGCAATGTGCTGGTCTCGATCAACGTGGACGCAGTGCGCCGGCCCGTGGCCGAGGCGATTGTCACGCTGCTGCTGGCGCTGGCCAAGCGGTTGCCACAGAAAGACAGGATCGTGCGCACTGGCCGCTGGCAGAGCCGAGCCGAAGAAACGCTTTCTTTGCTCTACTCCAAATCTGTGTTGTTCATCTATCACAACAAAACCAATAGTTTCAAAGTCTAAAACTTTGTGTAGTAATGCGTGAGTGCCAACGAAAATATCAGTTTTGCCTTCACCTTTTAATACTTTTGTTCCAGTAACTAGAGCTATTTTTATGTTTGTTTTTTCAAAAACAGCACTTAGTGTTTGAAAGTGTTGATTTGCAAGTATTTGGGTCGGAGCCATAATAACCGACTGATAGCCATTAAGAAAAC
>JAAUPU010000292.1 GCA_012032975.1 Caldilineaceae bacterium
AATTTACGATGCACGAAATAGCCTATGTGGATGGCGAGACCAAGCTGTCGGCCATCCGCAACGACAGCTACACTGCCGACGACGTGCTCTGGGCAGACGATGACGGCGGTGCGCTGGTCGCAGCGATTGCCTCGCGCGAGGAGTTTCCCTACATCGGCCAGCTTACATGGCTGCCCAGCGACGGCAGCGATGCGGTCGCGCTCCCGGTTGAGGGTCGAGCGCCGGCCTGGGGTGTGGACGACAAGGCCACGGCCACCACAGCCACGGTCGTGCCCACCCCATCGCCCGAACAGGCCGCGCTGCAAATTCTCGCCGCGACCCAGTGGGGGGTTCAGCCGTCGAGCAATCCCGGCCAACCGACAGGCATTGAAGGTGTACACGCCTTTCAGTTGACCGACGCCACCGGCAACCTGCAACCTCTCTGGGTCGCCCACACCTATGGCAACCGACTGCTCAGCCCGGAACAATTCCATGCAGTCGCCATCTACAGCCAGGACGCGCAGGCCTCTGATGGGTGGCAAGAGATCGCCAAACTGGAGCTGACCGGCGAACCTGGTGCGCAGGACATCGATCCGACGCCCGACTATCTCGCGGTTGGTTCGGTCCGTCAGCTAGAGATCGAGCCATCCCACATCTGGATCGGCGTGGATGGCGGCGTGGGCGCACATGGCGGCACCTTCCAGTTGGTGCGCTTCGACGGCTCGGAGCTGACTACCGAGTCAGCGGCTTCAGCGCAAGCCCCGGCGTGGGCAGCGTGGCGGACCTGAACGGCGATGGCGTCAACGAGTTGCTGATGGACGCCACCGAGTACTATGTCTTCTGCTACGCGTGCGGTGTGCGCCGCGTCCACTTCGATGTCTGGCGTTGGGATGGCGAGACGATGGTCCCAGTCACTCTGGCACCCTTGCCCGACTCGGCCCCGGCCCAACTGGCTCAGATCAACGACCTGGCCTTGACCTTTGCCAATGCCGACCTCTGGAAAGACGCGCTGGCAACCGTGGATGCCGCTGCCATCGTCGATACACTCGACCCGGACTCGGAGGTGGCGACGACCTTTGGCTGGAACGCCACCGATATTCGTCTCAACAGCCAGGCCAAGCGTGCGGCGGTCAACGACGGCGGAGGCTATCCGTTGCTAGAAAATGTCTTCTACGGCGACTACGACGTGGCGGTGGACTTGATGCGGGAGGTCAGCGCCGACCAGATCTTCACGGCTACGACACCGCTGGTTGTGGGCACCGTGGCGGAAGGCTGGCAGAGCGAATTGTCCAGGACACTGATCAGAAACAGCGGCGCGGCGCTGGAGGTCAAGCCCGGGCTGGCTTCCGCCCATTTCTTGCGCGGTTGGGGAACCTACCTGGCCAAGCCCGATGATCCTACCGTTCTGGAGGATCTGACGAACGCGGCTGCGTTGGCTCCCAACGACACGCTCTACCGCGACAGCGTACTCTACTTGGGCGGCGATCTGCCGCCCGGCAGTTGCGACGCCGCTGCGACTACCCTTGCGACCACGGCAACGCCGGTGTCGACGACGCTGGCGACCACCGAAACGCTCGGTTCTGCCCCGCCCACGACGCCGACGCCAGCACAAACGACCGGTCGCAATCAGTTGACCGCAGCCAGTCAGGTCAACGTGCGCTCCGGTCCTGGCACCTCCTTTGCGACGCTGGGCACGCTGGCGCAGGACGCTGCCGCGACCATCACCGGCCGCACCGCGGATGGAGAGGAGCTTTGGTGGCAGATTGTCTACCCGGATGGCAGCGACGAGGTCGGCTGGGTGATCGGCAATCCAACGTTGGTCACAGTCGGTGAGGGGGTCGATGCGCCCGTGGTTGAAGCGCCGCCACTTCCCACTGCGGCGGCTCCGGCGGCAGCCCCGGCCGGCGCAGCAACAGGAAGCGGTCGCATCTTCTTCTCCATCCAAGAGACAGATGGCGCCAAAAACATTTATGTATACTCGTTTGACGCCAATGCTCCCCCGGTCAAGGCCGCGGATCTTGGGATCCAGCCCAACTTGCAGCCCGGCGGCCAGCGGCTCGCCTTCCACAGCACACGCAATGACATGCTGGGACTGGGCGGTCTCGACCTGGACACCCAGCTTCGGGTGCGCTTCGCCAAGAATATTGAAGACGCCTACCCAAGCTGGAATGGCGACGGCAACCGCCTGGTCTTTGCCAGCAATCGCGAAGGCGACCGCAAGTGGCGCATCTATGTGACCTGGGCGGCCACCGACTCGGATATCGCGGACTTGGGCTTTGGCCAGGATCCAGACTGGCATCCCAGCCAGGACCGCATCGTCTTCAAGGGCTGCGACAACGCCGGCGCCAATTGCGGGCTGTGGCTGATGAACGCCGACGGCGGCGATCGCCAAAAGCTGACCGGCAGTCCCTCCGACTCGCGGCCTGTCTGGACGCCTGATGGCAGCGCGGTCGTCTTCATGAGCAACGAGCGCAACGGCAACTGGGAACTCTACCGGGTCGATGTGGCCAGTGGCGCGGTCACGCGGCTGACCAATGATGGCGCCAACGACGGCCTGCCCGCGGTCAGCGCCGACGGCAGTCAGGTCGCCTTCATCAGCGACCGCGACGGAAGTTGGGCTATCTGGCGGATTCCGGCCAATGGCGGCGCAGCGGAGCTTGTCACAGCGACGGGCAGCGTACCCAGCGATTGGCTGGAGCATGGGCTTGATTGGACGCCGTAGGCAGTGCGCCGAGATGGCAAGGTGAGGGGACGAGGGGATGATCGACGTAAGAGCCGTCCCTTGATCGATAGCTTGTAACAGTGCGTAGTAGCAGGACGATATTGACAATCTCAATTCACGGAAGGAACCAGAGAAATGCTCACCCAGGACCAGATTGATTTCTATCATGAGAATGGCTACCTCGGCGTCGAAGGGGTGCTGTCGGATTCCGAGGTCAACGACCTGCGCCGAGTCACCGACGAATTTGTGGCCGCGTCCGCGGCCGTGACCGAACACACCGATGTCTTCGACCTGGAACCCACCCACACGCCGGAAGAGCCACGCCTCCGCCGTCTCAAAAGCCCGGTCAAACAGCACGAAGTCTATGACCGCACCATGCGCCACCCCGTCATCCTGGACATCGTCGAACAGCTGATCGGCAAGGGCGTGCGCACCAATGGCGACAAACTCAACCTCAAGTACTCCAACTTCGGCAGCCCGGTGGAATGGCACCAGGATTGGGCCTTTTATCCACACACCAACGACGACTTGTTGGCCGTCGGCATCGCCATCGACCCGATGACGGTCGAAAATGGCTGTCTGCTGGTCATCCCCGGTTCGCACCGCGACAGGATGTATGACCACCACCACCGGGATGGCTTCTTCGTCGGTGCGGTCACCGAGCCGGATTTCAGCGCAGACAATGCCGTGCCGATCCTGGTTGGCGCGGGCGGCATCTCGATCCACCATGCGCGCGCGCTGCATGGCTCCCAGCCCAACAGGTCGCCCAACCCGCGACGGCTGCTGCTCTATCAATATTGCGCGGTGGACGCGTTTCCGCTTTCGGGCATCTCGGACTGGAACAAGTTCAACGCCAACATTCTGCGCGGGGAACCGACCTTTGCCCCGCGGCTGGCCGACGTGCCCGTGCGCATACCGTTGCCTTCGGGTGAGAAAGGCGGGTCGATCTACGAGACGCAGATGATGATGGAAAAACGCATGTACGAAGTGGTGCGGTGAGCGGACCCCGTCATGCACGAAGATGACTACCAACGGGGCGTCGAGCAGTTTGCCAAGATGGTCGGCGAGGCGCGCATTGACGAATTGCGCGCCCGCTTTGCCAGCCTGTCGCCAGATTTCGAGCGTGCGGTCATGGGCGTGGTTGGCGGCGAGATCTGGGCGCGGCCCAATCTCGACCTACGCACGCGCAGCCTGTGCAGCATCGCCGCGCTGGCCGCACTGGGCCGGGTCAACGCCCTGGATTTGAATATCGAGATGGCCCTCAACAACGGGGCGACGGTTGACGAGATCGTCGAAGTCTTTTTCCAGGTTGCCGCGTATGGCGGGCTTCGCGGCAGCCTGGGATGGACTGGAGAAGATGAGCGTCGTCGTCGCCCGTCATCAACAGGAAATCGCAGACGATGAATGAAGTGGAACGGTATCTTTTCGACCTGCACGGGTACTTGATCCTGGACGATGTGCTGAGCGCGCAGGAGGTGGCGGAACTCAACCGGTTGATCGACGCGCAGCAACTGCCTGGGCCAGGGGACGATACCCGCTCGGCCCGTTTCTCCGACTTTCTGGGCTGGGGTCGTCCCTTCTGCGACCTGCTTGACCACCCGGTCTTGATGCCCTATCTCAAAGTCATCCTTGGCGATGGCTTTCGGTTGGACCATTATTATGGCATCTACATGCGCGCCGGCACCGAACGATTGGGTTTGCACGGCGGCGCAACGCCCTACGACCCGCCCGAGTATTACCATTTTCGCAACGGACAGATGTACAACGGGCTGACCGTCGTCAGTTGGAATCTGGCCGACACCGGACCGGAGCATGGCGGCTTCTGCTGCGTGCCCGCCAGCCACAAGGCGAACTATCCTTGTCCGGCTGAAATCCGCGAGGGTCATGTAGAATCGGGTCATGTCATCGTGCCCGAAGCGCGCGCCGGCTCGGTCGTCATCTTTACCGAAGCGCTGACCCACGGCACCGCGCCCTGGACCGCCAGCCACCAGCGCCGTTCGCTGCTCTACAAATACAGTCCGGCCCAGCAATCGTGGTCCCAAACCCACATCCAACCGCCCGATGGCGTCGAGTTGACCGAGCGTCAGCGGCTCCTCTTCGAGCCACCCTACTTTCACAATCGAGCGTCTCTCTTTGCGTAGGGCGCCCCTAGCCATCGGTCGTCGTGGCGGACGGTTCAGAAGTCCAGGTCGTACGGATCTGGATGATCTGCAATGCAGACGTGACGTGTGTTCGAACCGATATGCTTCAGAAAGTTGTATTGGATCGGACTTCTGGAACAATGACTTTGGACGCGGAGACCACTCGTTGACAGAAACAGGAGCCAACTACCATGGGTAAAGTCTTGACAGGAACCCGCTACCTCATCATCGTGCCGATCATCGGCTTGATATTGGCGGCGGGGGTCTTCTTCGTGATCGGCGGATTCAGCCTGATTCGGTTGATCGGTGAGGCAGTGCTGGCCAGTTTCAGGTTGATCGAACCCGACCAGCACGCGGACTTGCCCATCCAGGTCGAGATCGTGGAATATGTCCACACGTTCCTGATCGGCACGGTGCTCTTCATCACCGCGGTCGGCTTCTATCAGCT
>JAAUPU010000293.1 GCA_012032975.1 Caldilineaceae bacterium
TGGGTAGACTATGTTCAGGAGACAAACGTGCCGACCATCCACGACAGCGGTTACAAACGACTCTTCTCCAACCCGACCATCTTCCGACAGTTGATGGAAAGTTTTGTCGACCAGCCCTGGGTGGCTCAACTGGATTTTAGCGCGGCTGAAACGCTCGACAAGTCCTTCGTTTCCGATCATTATAAAGAGACCGAAAGCGACCTTATCTATCGGCTACCCTACGGGGACGGCGAGCTTTATGTCTATGTACTGCTGGAATTTCAGTCTACGGTGGACCACTGGATGGCACTGCGGATGCTGAACTATGTCACCAATCTCTACATGGACCTGCTGACAAGCCAAGACCGTCTTTCGGAATTGCCGCCCATCTTCCCGATTCTGTTGTACAATGGCGACCAAGCTTGGCGGGCGCCAACCAGCATTGCAGACTTGATTCGCCCGGAACCATCGTTGGGCGATTATGGTCTGCATTTTGAATTCTTCAAGATTGCGGAAAACGAATACAGCCAGGAACAGTTGCTGAGCATCCGCAACATCGTCTCGACGCTCTTTCTGGCCGAAGCGCATTACAATCTGGAACAATTGGTTCAGGAAACGTTGACGCTCTTCGACCGCGAGGCAGACAGGCGAGCCGTTTCGTTGTTTATCAACTGGTTTCGACAATTGGCCGCCCACGGCCGGATTGAGCAGACAGATTTCAGCACATTGGAGCGTGAGTTTCGCAGGAAAGAGGAGGTAAGCGCAATGTTGATCACAGCGCTGGAGCGGGAAAAGCAGGCTTGGCGCGAGGAAGGTCGTGAAGAAGGTATTGAGGAAGGTCGTGAAGAAGGTCGTGAAATCGCATGGCGAGAGATCGTTCATGCCATGCGGCACAGGGGGATCGAAGTTGATACGATCGCCGACTTGACTGGCCAAAGCGTCGCCCGAATTCTGACCTACCTGGAATTGGATCCAGATTCCTCGATAGGTGACACGTCCTAGCCTTTGGGTACGCGGCGTGCTACTGACTATGTTGCCCGCCAATTCAGCTTTAGCGGGCGACTGCCAACTGTATCGTCTTTTCAACCCACACACCTTGCGCCGAATGAGCGTACAGCAAATCTCACCAAGGAGAAAGCATCATGGCATTTACACTGGAACTGGGAGCCAAGGCCCCCTCATTTAGCTTGCCGGCGACGGATGGCAACACCTACAGCCTGTCAGACTTTGACGACGCAGGCGCGCTGGTGATCTTCTTCACCTGCAACCATTGTCCCTACGTGCTCGGATCAGACGAGGTGACCCGGCCACCGCAGAGAAGTTTATCCCGCGCGCGTCAAGTTCGTGGCCATCAGCTCCAACAGCATCGTGACCCATCCCGAAGATGACTTCCCGCACATGGTCGAACGCATGAAGGAAGAGAAGTTCCCCTGGCTCTATCTCTTCGATGAAAGCCAGGACGTTGCGCTGGCCTATGGCGCACTGCGCACGCCCCACTTCTACGTCTTCAACAACGACCGCGAGTTGGTCTACACCGGGCGCGGCGTAGATAGCCCACGCGACACATCCAAGATGACGGTCAACGATCTGGAGAACGCGTTGGCAGAGCTGCTCGACGGTCAGCCGATCTCCACACCGCTGACCAATCCTATCGGCTGCAATGTCAAGTGGAGTGGTCAAGACGCGCATTGGATGCCGGCTGAAGCGTGTGATTTGGTCTTCAATTAGGCCCGAAGCACTACCTCCAGAATTTCGGGAAACCGTTGATCAAACGTGGTGCGTGATGCGCGCAACAATCATTTGGAGTTGTTGCGCGCATCACGCACCACGTTCCATTCTGACCTCGGTCACACCCGACCACAGTCACCCGACGACTATCCACGGAGTAGCCCCATGAGTATTTACGACGAGCTGGGCATCCGCCCGGTGATCAATGCCCAGGCAACGTTGACCCGCCTCGGCGGTTCGATCATGCCGCCGGCCGTGGTGGCAGCCATGCAGGATGCCTCCAAACATTTTGTGGACCTGGATCTGCTGCAGCGGCGCATCGGCGAACGGCTGGCTGCTTTGACCGGCAACGAAGCCGCCTACGTCAGCTGTGGCGCCGCGGCCGGATTGGCCCTGGCCACCGCCGCATGTGTGGCCGGTTCTGACCCGGCGGCCATCAACCGGCTGCCCGACGTGACTGGACTCAAGAACGAGGTCATCATCCACAGATCTCATCGTAACGGCTATGACCATGCCGTGCGCCAGGTTGGTGTGAAGATCGTCGAGATCGGCTTTGCGCTCAACACCGCGGCTTGGGAACTGGAAGAAGCGATCACACCTCAAACCGCGGCCATCTTCTGGTTTCAGGGCGCAATGACCGGGCGCGGCGACCTGCCGCTGGAGACGGTGATCGAGATCGCCAATCGACACAATGTGCCGGTCGTGGTCGATGCCGCGGCCCAATTGCCGCCCGTCGAGAATCTCTGGAATTTCACAAAGATGGGCGCGGCCCTGGCTGTCTTCAGCGGTGGCAAGGATCTTCGTGGACCCCAGTCATCGGGTCTGATGCTGGGTCGCGCCGACCTGATCGAGGCCGTGCGTCTCAATGGCAGCCCCAACCACAGCATCGGCCGGCCGATGAAGGTTGGCAAAGAGGAGATGGTCGGCCTGCTCAAAGCGGTTGAACTTTACATTGAGATGGACCACGAGGCGCGGGCGTCGCAACACGAAGAGACGGTGATGGGCTGGTGTATGGAGTTAAACAAACACGCTGGCGTCCATGCTGAGCGTCGTTTCCCAACGAGGCGGGTCAACCCCTGCCGCGCGCCAAAGTAACCTTCGACAGCGGCAAGTCCCGCCTTGGCCGCGATGATGTTGTCCAGAAGCTGCGCGACGGTTCGCCTTCAATACTGGTCGCCAACACAGGCGACGACGGCATCTACATCAACCCCATGACCCTGGCCGACGGCGAGGAGACGATCCTGCTGGACCGGCTGTTGCGGGTGCTGAACGAAGGATAGCCCCGGTTCGTTGACCAGAAAACAGAGATTGGCGATTCGAGATTGGCGATTCGAGATTGACACACTTTCTACGCGACGACGAAACGCCAATCTCCGGTTCCTAATCTCCAATCTCGACATGAATCGAGCATCACGAAAGGCATTTGGAAACGGATGGGCATACACCTCGGACTGGTTGGACTGGGTTCGTTCGGTAGTTCGTTCGCCGACTTGTTTATGAGTCACCCGCTGGTGGATCGCATCGCACTGTGCGACCGCGAACCAGAGCGAATGGCCGCCATTGCGTCGCGACCCTCTTGGCAGAAGAAGCTCCAGCCAAGTGACCTCTACGCGTCTCTGGACGAGATCTGTCACAGCGATCTGGATGCGCTGGTGATCATCACCCAGCCGTGGCTGCACGCGGCGCAATGCGTGCAGGCGATGGAGGCTGGCAAACATGTCTACAGTGCAGTGCCCATCACCAACATCCCCGACGACAACGAAATCCTCGATTGGTGCGACCGATTGGTCGAGACGGTGAAACGGACTGGGAAACACTACATGCTGGGTGAAACCACCTACTATCGCCCGCAGACCATCTTCTGTCGGCGCAAGGCAGCCGAAGGCGCGTTTGGCGACTTTGTCTACAGCGAGGGCGAATATTTCCACGATGTGGATGCCAAGACCAATCTGCGCGAGGTGATGAGGCGACGCACCAGCAGTGCGTCTGGCCAGGAATGGATCGCACTACGCGAAAGATACAAAGCGGCCGGCGCGCTAAATGGGCCGATGCACTACCCCACCCACTCGACCAGCGGTCCCATCAGCGTGATGGGCGCGCACGCGCTCAAAGTCTGCTGTTGGGGTTATGTCAACCAGACTGATGATGGCTATTTTATCGAGGACGGCGCGGCCTTCAGCAACGAGACCGCGCTCTTCTACATGAGCAACGGCGCAACCATGCGCATCTGCGAACACCGCGAGATCGGCCACACCGAGCGCGAGATATTCCGAGTCTATGGCACACAGGCCAGCTTTGAAAACGATACCTGGGTCGACAAGCTGTCCGAGACGCCCGTATCGCTGGCGGAGATGCGTGACCCGCTGCCGGATGAGGTGATCGAGGCCTTTCGAGAAGTCAACCAGACTTCCGATTTTATGGCGGACATGGCGGCTCGCACGCCTATCTGGCCAATGAATTCGTCGAAGCGGTCGCCCAGGATCGCGTTCCAGCCATCCACGTCTGGGAAGCCGTGCGCTATATGGCCGCCGGCGTCACTGCGCACCAGTCTGCATTGCGCGATGGCGAACTGCTCACCATCCCAGACTGGGGCGATGCGCCCACTTCTTGAACAGAGTCCATCCGTTCGCAAAACCATCACACATCACGGGAGGAAGTCATGGTCACCGCAATTCGTGAAGCGCCAAGCCACACAGCCGCGATTCCGTCGCGCGCCTGGTATGGAGACGAAGAACTCGAACTGGTCTTCCCCCCAGGCTGGGAAGTCACCCTGCTCGGCCCAAACGATGCCCCCAAGCTTTCTGCCGCGCAGATCGAAGCTGCGTTCGATAACCCCATCGGCACGCCGCGCATCAGCCAGTTGGCGAGCGGACGCAAGAGCGCGGCCATCGTTGTCGATGACCTCAGCAGACCGACGCCAGCAGCCGAGTTGATTCCCCACGTCCTGCGCGAATTGAGCGCGCGGGGATCCCGCAAGACGAGATTCGTTTCGTCGTGGGCGGAGGCTCGCACCGTCCGTTGACCGACGAGGAGATCGTCAAGAAGGTGGGTGCGGACGTCGCCGCGCGTTTCCAGGTCACCAGCCACGACTGTTACAGCGGCAACCTGCGCGGGCTGGGCAGCCTGCCCGACGGCACGCCGCTCTACTTCGACCCGGTGGTGGTGGAGGCTGACTTCAAGATGACCGTCGGCGGCATCTATCCCCACGGTGCGGTTGGCTTTGGCGGCGGCTCCAAGCTGATCCTGCCCGGTGTGGCCGGCTTTGCCACCATGTTCCATTTCCACACCTTTTACCCCAGCCGCGGCCAGGCCGTGATCGAGCGCGTCAGCGGGCCGCCGGACCATCGCGATGCTTCGGAGGCCGCGGCGCGCGTCCTCGGCGCATATTCGAACTTCAATAGCGTGGCCATCCTGCCGGAGCGTCGATTGAGCAAACGGCAGCCTTTCTCCCGCGGCGATGCGGATCTGGGCCCGAACCAGATCGTGCCCGGTGGTCAGCTCGGTGACGGGGTGCTCGACCTGGAGGCGGGTGTTCACCTCTAGAAAGTAGAACTCACCGCCGGCATCAAGCAGGAATTCGA
>JAAUPU010000294.1 GCA_012032975.1 Caldilineaceae bacterium
GTCGCCCGCGGGACCTTGGTGATCAGGGCCTTGCTCATCCACGCGTTCTCCCGCGCTGCCAGGTGCCGCTCCGGCAATCCCGTCGGACCGCCCCCCCAGCCTTCCTTGAATCGGTAGAGTCCATGTTCCAACGCATCGGGTTCGGCGGCCTCGACCGGAACTCCTCCGAGATTCAGCCACCGCGCTCCTCGAGCGCGAGCGCCGCTCCCGGCACCACGCCGGCGACGAAGCGGCGCAACCGTGCAGAGAGAGTCTGACCCTTGACCATCGAACGCCTCATCGGAATCACGACACGGCCGAGCATGGCCCGCGAGCCGCGCCTGCCGGAAGCCCACCACTCTGCTGTGCCGCCTCGTCGCGCCAAAACCAAACAGAAACACGCGCAAGCCGATCCAAAACGTCATCACATCGGCAGAAATCGGCCAAACCGCCCGCACGAACGCTGGATCGGTGCGTTTTCGTTGCCGCCGTCACAGGAACCCGCGTTGCCGATAGTCACTGCGGCCAATGCGATTAGAATGCGTGTTCGGGCGCTGGGTTTGGAGCAACACCCATGAACCGGATCATCGCACTCTTGGTATCGGCCGCCGGTTCTACTCGCGTTCGCCTTTCCCGCGGCGGCCCGCGAATGGCGCGGTTGCGCGGCGCGGATAATTGTAAAGACGCAGTGGCGCTCCGCGGTCATTTGGCAATTCGAAGGCCGCCGGCAGCTGTCGCAGCCGCGTTTACGGCAACGACTGCCGGCGTGCGGCGCGCGACGCGATCGGCTTCTGTCTTCAAGAGGCTTGGCGCATTCGCTGGGAGCGTCGCTTGCCCGGCGCATGCTTTCCCATCTCGGGCAGCAACCGGGCGCACGTAAAGGGGATCGGCGGCACATCGATGCCGATGCCTTTGGCCATGCGATGGGCAAAAAAGGTGTCTTCGCCGGGCATCACGCGCCAGTCGGCGGGCGGCTCCTGTTTGCTCATGTTGTTGTAATAACCCCAGGAGGTGCGCGTGTGAAAGGTGACGGTCATCTGGCCGATGGCGTGGGAGTCCTCGTTGAAAACGATGGGGCGGTTGAGGCCCCAGCCACGCACCTCGCGCACCATGTTGTAGAGCCGCTGGCGGGTGCAGCCATTGCCGTGGATCAGGATCACATCGCTGGCCTCGGCGATCTCGCGGTCGGTCGAGCCGCCGCGACCGCTGCAACCGACAGGCAGACCGCCCGACTCGGTGCGCGCCAGGTCGTTCAGCATCGCCGCACCTTGAGAGGTATAGAGCAGCGGATGGCGCTCGAACGGGGGGATGTCCTGCTCGTTGGCCACTTCGATGATCACGTTCGTGTAGCCACCCTCACGCAGGAAACGAGCGCCTGTGGTGACCGCCGCCCGCACCGCGCGACCGTCGCGAAAGAAGCGCGTCTGGTCGCCGTAAAAGAAGCTCACAATCACGACCATGCCCGCGGCGTCCGCCGCCCGGATAAGCCGGTCCATGCGGTTGGCGTAGGCCGGGTCGAGCCGGGTTCCATCCTCGCCGAAAGGATTGTTCTCGATCGCGAGGTTGTTGACGGTGAAGCAGGGGCCGCCGCCTTGAAACCCGACGGTAAAGCCGCGCAGCCCGACCTCATACCACTCGGGCAAGGCCGCGATCAGCCCGTCGGTGTTGGCCTCGGCATCCCACGCGTCATGGCCGAAGCGCGCATAGCGCGCCGGCTCCATCTTGTCGTCGAAGACGCCCTGGATAAAGCGGGCGTTCATCAGCAGCCCGTGGGCGCGCGGCAGGCTGTCGGGAATTTCCGCATAGGTCAACTGGCCATTGATCAGGAACTGTTCGCCACGTATGGAGAGCTTTGTCTGGGTCATGCTCATTTCCTTCTGTAGTTGATTGGGTTGATGATGTGGGCCGATCCAAGAAACCAGACTATCCGCGAAGCTTCACGAAGAAACAACAGGATACAAGCTGTTTCTTCGTGAAGCTTTGTGTGATTTCGTGGATGCTTTTATATTTTGGAATTTCCTTGGTTGTTGCGCAGAAAGCGACCCTGCCGGGACGATGAAGCCGTCAGTCGTCGAGATTGACCTCGAAGGGCAGCCCATCGGGCCAGGTGTCCTGCGGTTCATAGCCGATGACGCGTCGCGCCGGACCCAGGTCCATGCGTTCGTACTCGACCGGCCGGCTCGTGGCTTGCAGGATCACCGATTGGCCGGGCGGCGGGTTGGGCGATTCCACACAGAGCGCGTGAAAGCGGTTGGAGTCGTTGTGGCTGAAGAAAATGTTGGGACCGATTGCACTCTTGGCCAGGTTGCGTGCTTCGCCGTTGTTGCGCGGCAGCCAGCCGATGCGCACGCTGATGACCGAAAGATTGTGGACCCGGGCGTACATGTCGCCTGCCACCTCGGCCCAGGCCTTGGTCAGCGCGTAGTGGTTGACCGGTGCGGGGCCGTCCTCAACGCGGATCGTGCCCGCTTTCCCAGAGTGGCCGGAGATGACCTGCACGGTGCTGGCCAGCACCAGCCGGTTGACGCCAAACTCGACCGCGGCTTCGCAGATGTAGTAGAGACCTACCACGTTGGGCTGGAGCAACACATCCATGAAATCGGCCGCGTTGGGGTACGCGCCCAAATGCACAATCGTATCCATACCCTCGACGGCCTCTCTGACTTTGGCCTGATCGTTGAGGTCGCCCATCACATAATCTTCGAGACCGGGGGAAGGCCGGCGCGCAAAGCCTCGCACGTAGTGGCCCCTTTGCAGGAGATATTGCGCGAGCGGCTCACCCACCGCCCCGGTGGAACCGGTCACCAATACTCTCTTGGGAACAGGCGCACGTTCACTCATGGTTGAATTCCTTCTAGATTGCGAATTTTGTCGGGTGGATCGACGCTGGGGGATTGTCGCTTCGTCGTGTGCAACGTTCGGTGTCCAGAGCCTGTCATGGGCTGGGCCAACGTCATCGTCTTGAATCGCCGATTTGGGCGGTGTAAAAGTGAATTGCAGACGAATCTGGATTGACCGGCGTTGCCGGTGATTCAAGGCCCATCATACATCAAACGCGGCTCATCCTGCGAGAAGCGCACGCTGCGAACCAGCCATCGAAAGGGTGCCACAATTCTGGTCCCAATCCTGCACGAGACCCGGCGATTTCCCCGTTTTGACAGGGCTACTTCGCCTGATAGAATTGGCAAAGCTCCGGTCCGCCTCCCGCAGAAATGCACTCTTCAGGCCAACCCATCCGTAGAGGCGAATGCGCCGCATCGCCCCTACGGATGCAACGGAGACGTCACTCTCGACCCTGCCAAAATTGTCCAGTTGGAAAGTTCAGTAAACCATGCGTCCACTTGAGAATATCACCGTCGTCGCTCTCGAACAGGCGGTGGCCGCGCCCTTTGCCACCCGCCAACTGGCCGACCTGGGCGCACGGGTGATCAAGATCGAACGGCCCGGCGTTGGCGACTTTTCCCGTCATTACGACACCACAGCGCAGGGCCTGTGCAGCCACTTTGTCTGGGTCAATCGCTCTAAAGAATCGCTGTCGCTCGATGTGAAGCATCCCGCAGGCAAGCGCATTCTCGCCGCGTTGATCGCCCAGGCCGATGTTTTTGTGCAGAACCTGGCGCCGGGCGCGGTGGAACGGCTCGGCTTCGCTTCGTCCGACCTGCGCCAAGAGCACCCAAAACTGATCGTCTGCAACATCTCTGGCTATGGCAACAGTGGACCCTACCGGGACAAGAAGGCGTACGATGCGCTGGTCCAGGCCGAGGTGGGCCTCTTTTCGATCACCGGCAGCGAGGAGACGCCTTCAAAATCGGGGATCGCCGTGGCCGATATCGCCGCAGCCATGTACGCCTTCAGCGGCATCCTGACCGCGCTGCTCATGCGCGGCCAGACGGGTGTCGGTACGACGGTGGATGTGTCGCTCTTCGAGGCGCTGGCCGAGTGGATGGGCTATCCGGCCTACTATGCAATGGGCGGTCAGCCGCCGGCGCGCACCGGCACGAGCCACGCGACGATTGCGCCCTATGGACTCTTTCCCACCGGCGACGGCCACACGGTCATGCTCAGCATCCAGAATCAGCGGGAGTGGGAGCGCTTCTGCGCCATTGTGCTGGAGGGGGAGGAAGTGGCGGTGGATCCCCGCTTCGTCACCAATCAGGCGCGCATCAAAAACCGGCCCGACCTGCGCACCCTCATCGAGACAACCTTTACCCGACTGACATTGACCGAGCTGGAAGCCCGGTTGGAACGGGCGCAGATCGCCTATTCGCAGGCGCGTGACCTGGCCGGATTTCTGGACCATCCACAGCTTCATGCCCGCGACCGATGGCGCACCGTTGGTTCGAGCGTAGGCCCATTGCCTGCGTTGCTCCCGGCTGCCACCATCGAAGCGGTCGAACCCGTTTTCGACCCGCTGCCCACCGTGGGCGAACATACGGTCGCGATCCTTGAGGAGCTAGGCTACACATCCGCTCAGATCGACGACCTGCGCAGCGATGGTGCGATCTAGGGCGAATCCAAATCATTAGCATCCCCGAAAACATTCACGGTCCTTTGCTCGCCAATCGCCGTACCTACGCGCCAACCACCCCTCCCTGCCTCACTCGCTCGCGCCGAAGTGTACGGTCGCGACGACCGGCAGATGGTCAGACGCATCGGACGGTCGGAATCGCCACCTCGCTCGGCGTGAGGTCGGGCGAAAGCCAAATATAGTCGATGCGCTTTGACGCCCCACGCGAAGGAAAGGTGAAGTCGGGGAGAACCCCTGCCTCGGCCACTGCATCGCGCAGCCCGGCTGCCTCTAACATCTTCATCTCAGGAGAATCAGGCTCGGCGTTCAGGTCGCCGGCGAGTACCACGCCAGACAGATCCTGCACATAGTCCAACAAGGTCTCAACTTGATGCACTCGCACATCGCTGCCGTCGTCGGGGTTGTGCAGGTGGGTGTCGATCACATTCAGCGGTCTGTCGCCGCCAGTGTCGACCTGCGCTGTCACAAAGCCACGACGCAGCAAGAGGTCGCGGGGGGGCAGCGTATGCTGCTCCACGTTTTCGATGGGGAGGCGACTCAAGATCGCGTTGCCCCACAGCGGACCGGTCGTCGGCGCATAGACGTAGGCCATCCCAAGGCGCTGGGACAACCACTCCAGCATGTCGAGTGAGCCGTAGATCAGCCAGCCGCGCGCGACCTCCTGCAACAGCACAACATCGGGATTCTCAGCCTCTATCGCTTGGGCCATCTCTTCAATTGTCAGGCGTCCATCTGGGTCGAAGCCGTTGTGGAGGTTGTAGTTGAAGATACGGATGGGCCT